>JAZUFP010000022.1:0-17548 GCA_045640765.1 Acutalibacteraceae bacterium | reverse complement strand
GTTCAATACGTCAATTATCTGCAAATGCTGGACGGCAGCGACAAACGGGATATTACCGAGATCATGATCGCCGGGGTCATTTTGTCGGCGATCTTCACCCTGATCCTATCCAAAATCCTCAAAAAGCCGAAATACCGGCTGTCCTGCACAAAAGCCGTTACGGGCGCCACCTTTTTCGGGGCGTGGATCGCCTTTGTCGTGCGCGCGTTCGTCTATATCCCGGTCGATCATTCGACCGTTGAAACCGTCCTTTGCACACTTGTTCTCGCCGCCGTGATCTTTTGCTTCTGCGCGGTGGAATGGCTGATGTTCCGCACGAAAGGCGAGGAAGACGCGATCCTGAAAAAAGCCCTGATCACGCAGGGGACCGTCCTGCTGATCCTGGAAATCGCCTACCGGATCCTTTCGCTCGGGTTGACGGCACTGCTTCTTTATCTGGTGTTCAGATAACGCCTTTTCGGGAGAATGATGATGAAAAACGTCAAAATGCCGGATCCGGATATTCTGCACCCCATCGCCGGATACGAAAACGAGATCTACGTGAAACCGTCGCTGACCAACCCCAATATTTCGGTCGGTGCGTTTACCTATATCGCGGACGCCGAATTTGAAAGTCACGTGACCAACTTTTACCCGTGGAGCAGAGATCAACTGATCATCGGAAAGTTCTGCCAGATCGCGTCGGGCGTGGAATTCATAATGAACGACGCCAACCACCAGATGAACGCCGTGTCGACCTTTCCGTTCTACACGCTGGATGGCTGGAACGCCGAGCCGCCCCGCCCCGACGATATGCCCTTCAAAGGGGATACCGTGATCGGAAATGACGTATGGATCGGACAAAACGCAACGATCCTGCCGGGCGTTCATATCGGCAACGGCGCGATCATCGGCGCGAACAGCGTGGTCGGCAGTGACGTCGAGCCCTATACCGTGGTCGCCGGAAATCCGGCAAGACCCGTTCGCAAACGGTTTGACGACGAGCTGATCGGACTGTTGCTGGAATGGAAATGGTGGGATCGATCCGTTGAGGAGATCGACCGACTGATCCCCGTTCTGACAAGCGGTGACCTGACCGCGGTCAAGACCGAAATCAAAAAAGCGCTCGGCAAATAAGGCGCGTTCGGAGGTACTTATGAAAAAATTATGTGTTTTATTCGCTTTTCTGCTTTTGCTGACGCCCGTTTTCGCCGGATGTTCCGAAAAAAACGACATTGAACCCGACCCGCAGGCGATCGAAACCCGGACGCGGTACAACAAGCTTACCAACGCGATCAACGAGGTCTATTTTCAGGACCTTTTCGCGGATGATTACGAAGAACACTATCAGTCGGCGCTTTTGCCGGAAACCGAAAAAGAAATCAAAGAAACGCTGACGGAAGATACGGTGATCGTCCAAACCTGCGAAGAAAAGGGTGTTTTGAAGGACAAGGCCACCGCGCGGCAATACGCGCAGACCGAATACGGGTACCGCTGTCAGGAAGATGCCGGCGGAATGTTCGCCGCGGCGCTGGAAAACGCGCTGACCCAGTTCGGACTGACCGAAAACGACTATCTCGACCTGCTGTATGAGGAGGCCTATTACAAATATAACCGGCAGTCGCTGAAAGACTATTTTTACAAAAATGAGTTTGACGAAAAATCCAAAAAAACACTGGACGAACAGTTCGACGCGTATCTCAAAACATTAATAAAGTAACTTGACCGTTTTTTGAAATTTCACAGGACGTTTGGCAAATCATGCCGGACGTCTTTTTTCTTGACAAAAGCGTTTTCGCGCGTTATAATAAACTGTACCGTTTGGAACACTTTTCGGAGGTGCTGTGATGTTTGACCTGAAAGACCTGTTTTTATTCAACGGGCTGACCGACGAAGAACGGGAAACCGTTGTTGCCGGCCTCGGCGAAGCGATCGTTTTCAAAAAAGGGGACACGATCTATGACGACCGTCATTTCCGACGGGCGCTGGGCGTGTTTCTGGACGGAAAGGGCATTGCCGGAAACGGCGACACCACCCGCGCCGCCTTTTCCGCGGGGGACGTGTTCGGCGCCGCCGCCCTGTTCGGAGCGGAAGACCGTTACGTCAGCCGCATCGTGGCGCGTACCGCCTGCACGGTGCTTTTCATTCCCGAAGAACGCCTGCGGAACATTCTGAAAGCCCACCCCGTCTGTGCCGTGAATTACGTCACCTTCCTTTCAGAGAAGGTCCGGAATCTGAACCGGAAGATCGAACAGTATACCGGCGGCAACGCCGCCGCGCGGCTTTTCCGGCTGCTTTGCGACAAGGCGGACGAAAACGGCCGTCTTGAAAACGCGAATATGTCTGCCTTGGCCCACCTTTCCGGACTGGGACGAACCAGTGTGTACCGCGCCTTTGCCGAACTGGAAGAAAACGGTCTGGTGTGGCGCGAAAACAAAAATATTTTGATTAAGAGGTCCTTGTAATGAAAAAAACGATTGCGTTCCTGCTGACTGTCGCCATGCTGTTTGTCTTTGCCGCCTGCGGCAAAGCCGAAAAATCCGCCAAAACGGCGCGGGTATGGGTGCTGACCGGACCGACCGGCATCGGTTCCGTAAACCTGTGGCAAAAAAGCGAAGACAAAAAAACCGAGATCAACTACACCTTTACCGCCGCCGCGGCACCCGATGAAATGGTCGCGAAACTTTCCAACGGGGAAGCCGATATTGCCGCCGTGGCAACCAACCTGGCGTCCAAACTCTATACCAAAACCAACGGAAACATCCGCGTTCTCGCCGTCAATACGCTGGGCGTGTTAAGCGTTCTGGACAATACCGGCGCCGCCGTCGGCGGATTATCCGATCTGAAAGGCAGAAAGATCGTCACCACCGGGCAGGGCGCCAATCCGCAGTATATCATTGAATATCTGCTGAAAAAAAGCGGCGTGGATCCCAAAAAGGACGTAACGGTCGAATACAAAGCGGACGGCAATGAACTGGTCACCGTATGGGCGACCGATCCGACCGCCGTCATCATCGCCCCCTGCCCCGTTTCGACCGCCATCACGCTGAAATACAAAACCGCCGCCAAAGTGCTGGACCTGACCGAAGAATGGGAAAAGGTTTCGCCCGATTCGGAATTGATGATGGGGTGCGTGATCGCCCGTGCCGATTTCTGCGAAAAGAATCCCGAAACCGTAAAAACCTTCCTGAAAGAATACCGTGAGTCGATCAAGCAGGCGATTTCCGACCCGGAAAACACCGGGGCACTGTGCGAAAAATTCGGGATCGTCCCCAAAGCCGCCGTTGCCGCAAAAGCGATCCCCGACTGCCACCTGTGTTTCAAAACGGGGGACGAAATGAAGAACGGTCTTCGGGGTTATCTGAAAGTATTATTTGACGCTGATCCGACCGCCGTCGGCAAACTGCCCGGCGATGATTTCTGGTATTATGAATAAACGCCATCCGAAAAAATCACCCTTAAAATCCGCCCTTTTTACCCTGCTTGCCATCCTGTTCTGGGTACTGGTCTGGCAGTTCGGCGCCATGGCGGCAAACCGCGATCTGTTAATGCCGATCCCGCTGCCGCTGGACACGGTGAAAACCTTTTTGCGTGACCTGCGTGATCCGCGGTTTTTCGCCGCGATCGGCACGTCCGTTCTGCACATTCTTACCGGCTTTGTCATCGCGGTCGCCGGCGGTACGCTGGGCGGCGTGCTGTGCGAAAACGTCACCTTTTTCAAAACCCTTTCCGCGCCGCTTCTGCACCTGATCCGTTCGGTCCCCGTTGCCGCGTTCATTTTCGTGGCGTGGCTGTGGATCCCCACCGCCGTTCTGCCGTCGTTCATTTCGGCGCTGATGGTCCTGCCCATTATATGGAGCCACGTTGACGCGGGACTTGCCGCCGCCGATCCGAAACTGTCGGAAATGGGGCGGGTCTTCGGGATGAGCCGCAAAGAGATCGTTTTCAAGATCCGTCTGCCGCTGATCGCGCCGCATCTGCGCACCGGCTGTATCACGGGACTGGGGATCGCGTGGAAATCCGGCGTTGCCGCCGAGGTAATCTGCAATCCGTACGGTTCGGTCGGCGCCCTTTTACAGCACGGAAAAGCGGTCATTGATTATGAAGAAGTCTTCGCGGTAACGCTTGCCGTGGTTCTTTTAAGTCTGCTGATGGAAAATCTGCTGAAACTGGTCTGGAAGGAGAAGTATCATGAATAATACCGCTGTTCTTTTCGACCGCGTCAGTTTTTCCTACGGACGGAAAAACATTCTGCGCGACTTTTCGTTCCGCGCCGAAACCGGCGAAAAGATCTGTCTGTTCGGGCCGTCGGGATGCGGCAAAAGCACCGTACTGCGGCTGATCTGCGGATTGGAAAAACCGACTGCCGGCACGCTGACCGTTCATGCGAAAACCGTACGCCCCGTTTTTCAGGAAGACCGGTTACTGCCCTTTCTGACCGTTGCCGAAAACGTGGCGATGTTTTCCGATCGCGCCCGGGCGGATGAAATTCTGCGGCGGTTGGATCTGACCGACGCCGCCGACGAATACCCCCGGAATTTAAGCGGCGGTATGGCACGCCGCGCCGCCCTTGCCCGCGCGCTGGCGCAGGACGGCGATCTGTACGTTCTGGACGAGCCGTTCAACGGACTGGATGATGAAAACACGCAAAACGCGATCGCCCTGATCAAAGAACGCGCCGCCGGTAAAACCGTTATCTGCGTCCTGCACGACGCCGACCACGCCAAACGGCTGGGCTGTCGGATCGTTGAAATGAAACCTGCCGGATCACCTGTCGGCTGACGGGTGATTTTTTTCTTGCCTTTTTTTATTAATTATGATATATTACATATAGTATGGAAATAATTTTTCGTACATAACACATTATTTTAAGGAGCGTTTATTATGGCAGACATCAACGAAAAAATTGAAGAATTCACCAACACGACCGACACGACCGCTGAATTTGACGAAAACGATATTCAGCAGAACAAAGTTATGGCGATCCTGGCCTACCTTTCCTGGCTGGTCCTCGTTCCGCTGCTGGCCGCGAAAGATTCCAAATTCGCGCGCTTCCACGCCAATCAGGGTCTGGTCCTTGCCATTGCCGAAATCGCCGTTTGCGTTGTTCTGAGCATTCTGTCGGCCATTCCGTTTATCGGTTGGATCTTTGCGCTTGTCGAAGGTCTGTTCGGGCTGGTTTGTCTGATCTTTTCCGTCATCGGCATTATCAACGCCGCCAACGGAAAGGCAAAAGAACTGCCGCTGATCGGCAATATCAGAATTTTGAAATAATTTCCCGCTTCGGCTGTTTCCAACGGAGGTCTCACCATGAAAAAAATATTTGCGCTGATGCTTGTTTTTACACTGTTGTTCTGCTTTGCCGGCTGTGAAAAGTCAAAACCCGCCGACAAGACCGAAAGCACCGCCGAACCGGAGCAACTGTCCGGCGGATGGTCCGTTCCCGCCGAATTCGGGAAAGCCACCATGCCCGAAGAAGCGCAAACGGCTTTTGAAAACGCCGCAAAGGAAGCGGACGGAAAGTTCTTCGTTCCGGTCGCCTACCTCGGCAGTCAGGTCGGTGCCGGTATGAACTTCGCCTATCTCTGTACGACCGATAAGGTCGGCGAATGGCGCAAGGTAACGATCTACCGCGACCTGGACGGAAAATGCGCCGTGACCGATTCCGCCGCGGTCGATATTACGACGATCATTGACAGCGGCGACCTTTCCTTTGATCCGGAAGAACTGTGCGGCGGCTGGAATTGCAGCGAAGCATCGGGTGTCACTTTGCCGGATGACGCGCAAGCCGCGTTCGATCTGGCGCGCGGAAAACTGACCGACGTGAACTATACGCCGCTGGCCTGCCTCGGAACGCAGGTCGTTGCCGGCACCAATTACGCTGTTCTTTGCCGCGCCGAATCCACCGCGAAAAAGTCATCCTGCGCGCTGTGCCTGATGAAGATCTATGCCGATCTCACGGGCGGCGCTGAGGCGGTTTCGATCAGCAACTTCCCGTTCTGATTTGCTAAATACTGATCCCGCCTTTCGGCGGGATTTTTTGTGTTGACATTAACGTGTTTATTACTTTAATTGTATCGGAGACCGTAGTATGAAAAAAGTTCTTGTCCTGCTCGTGACCGTTCTGCTGGCACTGCCGTTTTCCGGCTGTTCCGCGTCAAACGACGGAAACGGTTCCTCGGACACTTCCGCTTCGGACGAAAATTACGTTTTTGATCTGAAAGAGGATGACCGCACCGTGATCTGGAAGCTCAGCAACCAGACCTATGTCGCGACGCACGACGGCAAAACGGTGACCGACTTTACGGTTTACATGGACGCTTATGATGCCCAAACCGCGAAAGAGATCGTTGCCGACGCCGTGACCGACGGAAAACCGAGCGATAAGGAATACCGTTCCGTCCGGCAAAAAGGGAAATATATCGTTTGCGAATACAACCCCGAATACTTCCCGTACCGGGATTACGATTCGGTGATCGCCGCCAAGAAAAACGCGGAAAAATCCGACGCCGTGACTTCCGCCGCGACCCCCGCGCAATAAAGAAATCAGAATATTAAAACGTCCGCTTGCAGAAATACAAGCGGACGTTTTTGTTATTCCTGTTTTCGGATCAATCCATCTTCGGAAGCTGTGCCGCCGCCTGCGCGATCTCCTCGTCAGTCGGGACGTAGTCGTCCATTTTTCCGTCGTGGAAACGCTCGTAAGCGAACATATCAAAGTAACCCGTTCCGGTCAGACCGAACACGATGGTCTTTTCTTCGCCGGTTTCTTTGCACTTCATGGCTTCATCAATGGCGACCTTGATGGCATGGGAACTTTCGGGCGCGGGCAGAATACCTTCCACACGGGCAAACTGTTCCGCGGCGGCGAACACTTCGGTCTGCTTGACCGAAGTCGCTTCCATCAGACCGTCATCATACAACTGCGACAAAGTCGGACTCATACCGTGGTAGCGCAGACCGCCCGCGTGACTTGCCGAAGGAATGAATCCGCTGCCCAGCGTATACATCTTTGCCAGCGGACAGACCATGCCGGTATCGCAGTAATCGTAAGCGTAGGTGCCGCGCGTAAAGCTGGGGCAGGAGCAGGGTTCCACCGCGATGATCCGGCAGTCGTGGATGCCCTTGATCTTATCACGCATAAAGGGCGCGATCAATCCGCCGAGGTTGGAGCCGCCGCCGGCACAGCCGATAACGATATCGGGTTTGATGCCGTATTTATCCAGCGCCGCCTTGGTTTCCAGACCGATGATCGACTGATGCAGCATGACCTGATTCAGCACGCTGCCCAGCACGTAGCGGTAACCGGGCGTCTTGGTCGCCTTTTCGACCGCTTCGGAGATCGCGCAGCCCAGACTTCCGGTCGTACCCGGATGCGCCGCCAGGATCTTTTTACCGACTTCGGTTTCCATGGACGGGGACGGTGTGACCGACGCGCCGTAGGTACGCATGACCTCCCGGCGGAACGGCTTTTGTTCGTAAGAGACCTTGACCATATAAACCTTGCAGTCCAGTCCGAGGTAGGAACACGCCATCGACAGCGCCGTGCCCCACTGGCCGGCACCCGTTTCGGTGGTAACGCCTTTCAGCCCCTGCTTTTTGGCGTAATACGCCTGCGCGATGGCGGAGTTCAACTTATGACTGCCGCTGGTGTTGTTGCCCTCGAATTTATAATACATCTTTGCCGGTGTCTGCAATTTTTCTTCCAGACAGTAGGCGCGGATCAGCGGTGCCGGGCGGTACATTTTATAGAAACTTAATATTTCTTCGGGGATTTCAAAATACGGGGTGGTGTCGTCCAGTTCCTGACGGTTCAGATCGTCACAGAAAACGGGTGACAGATCCTCCGCCGACATCGGTTCGTGTGTCTGGGGATTCAACAGCGGTGCCGGTTTATTGATCATATCGGCACGCAGGTTATACCATGCCTTGGGCAGTTCGCTTTCTTCCAGGTAGATTTTATAAGGGATATTCTGATCCATGATTATTCGTTCCTTTCAATTATTTGTTAATTTTGTTAACGATGATTTACGGCAAATATATTCGGCGCAAAGCGCCAGCGTTTGGTATTCCGTTTCATTTTTTTGCGCCGTCCTTTCCGAAAAATAAAAAACCCGCCCCGACAGTTGCCGGGACAGGAAAAAAACAATCCTGCGGTGCCACCTGGCTTGACGCGTTGCCGCGCCCGCTTTTCGTTCGCATACTGAAAATATGCCGGCCGTTTCTTACGGGGAGCCCTGCCCCGGCGCGCATACTCTGACAAAAGTCATTTCCGTTTGCCCTCGGAAGTCCATTCGGTTTGATATTTTCCGCCGCGCTTCCACCGCCCGCGACTCGCTTTACGAAAAGGGATAAAACCTACTTACTCTTCTTCAATGGTTTTATTCAGTATACACCCCGGAAAAGTATTTTGTCAAGACTTTTTTTCGCTTTTCCAAAAAGCGGCAGACCGCGCGCGCCGCCGCCGGCTTTTCACGACGGGGAGAATTGAGGAGAAGAATGCCGGAACGGTGTTTATTGTTTTATCCGCTTTTATAAACAAAAGCGGATAATTCCGGTTTATAAGTTATCGGCTTTCCGGCGGCGAAAAATACCGGTCAGCACAAGCGTTACACCGACCGCCGCGAATACGCAGACCGCGATCAGCGCGACGTTTCCGTTGCTGTACTGTTCCCAATCGGAAAAATTTACCGTGTAATAATCCGTTCCGTTTTCCCCGAGCAATCGGTTCAGCACCCCGTTCATTCCGTACAGATATCCCCCGGTCAGAACGCTGTCGAATCCCAGTTTGGTCGGACGCGAAATCGGGATCAGTTCGACCAGCGCCCACGCCAACAGCACCGTATAGCAGTACACCGTGATTTTAAGCGCACGTCCCAGATCAAACGGCACGTACTTATCGACGCAGAACAACAGCAGTCCCGTCAGAAGAAACGCGCCGACGGCGTAGATCAGCATCATGTATTTTTTGAACGCGTGATAGGTTTCCTCGTGCAGATACCGTTTCTGCCGTGCCAGCAAAATCGGCGCGAAAACGCAGAAATAACCCAGCAGCGTAGCGACCGAAGCCGTCCAGACCCAGTAGTGACCGGTATAGACCGACACGGTCAGATAAACAAGGAACAGTCCGCCCAGCGTCGAACCGAGATAAACCGACAGTTTATTCCGGTCGAAAAAGCGCAGAACGCTCGGCACAAAGGTAAAACCGCACAAGCAGGACGCCGCCGCGATGAAAAACCACGAAAGCGTATGGCTGACCGCGAGGTTCACGATAAAACAAATCAAGACCGCCGCCGCGTACGCAACGGAAAAGGAAGAGAAAACGGCGTTTTTCAGATTTCTGTACTGCCGCGCTTCCGCCATGACGGCGCGGGCTTCGGTGTCGTTGGAACTGGCGATCAGTTCATGTTCACTGACTTTCAGGTGGCGACAGAGTTCGGGCAGAACGGTAATGTCCGGGTAGGTCACGCCGCGTTCCCATTTGGAAACCGCCGAAACGTCGATCATCAATAAATCGGAAAGTTCCTTTTGGGTATATCCCCGCTCCAACCGCTTTTCACGGATGTACGTGCCGAATTTGTTTTTATCCATAAAAATTCTCCTTTCAGCAAACGGGATCGCCGCTTTGCGAATATACCATACCTTTTTTCGGCGTTGCTGTCAATGGCCGCGTAAGCCACCGCCCGAAATCCCCGTTATTACGGGGGATCCCCAAACATAAAAAATCGGGAAATCCGTCCGCGGCGGACTTCCCGACCGTATTTCATCGGATCGAAAAACGCAGGAAAAAGACGCCGATCGCAACGTACAGTATCGCCAGCAGCAACAGTAAAATTTTGATGACCGGCTTTTCCTTTTTGACCAGACCGATCACGTCCACCACCGCGCCGCCGATCCCGCAGACCGCGAAATAGGTCGGAAACGATTGCGCCAGATCGTCGGCAAAGCGCACCACCGCATCACTTTGCAGAATGCCGCTCGCCCATCGCGCGACAAACAGCAGTACCGCGACTATAACCGGCAGAATATGCAGCAGACCCGTCAGCACCGTGCGGGTCGGATTTTGTATGGATTGATTTTCAGACATATCTGTTCCTCCGTTTTATTATTCTTCTTTCAGCGCGGCGGTATTATCTTCGGAATACTCGATCTCGGCCGAATACATCCGCGCGATATCGGCAACGTCCGCCACAGTCAGCCGACCCGTTTGCGCCTGCTTGCGCGCGCACAGGTCACACAGCAGGTACACGCTTCGTGCCGTCAGCCGTGCCGCGCCGGCAAGATCATCTGCCGCAAACCCGTCCGCCAGATGGCGGAACACGAAATACACCGCCGCGTTTTCCAGCGATTTTTCAAATTCACGCGGCAGATCGCCCTTTTCGTCGGCGTTGTCGCGCAGATCGGTCAGCAGTTCCGTCCACGCTTCGTCCAACCGTTCCAACCCCAAAAAACGCCCTGCTTCTTTTGCGGTTTCCCAACGCGGTTGTTCCGCGCCGCAAAGATCCAGCATTTTCCCGACGCGTTCCCGCAGCGGAAGCGCGCCGTCCCGCAAAACGGCAAAAACACGGTCCCGCAGTGCCAAAAAACCGCTTTCTCCGGCGGAAAGGGTTTCGGCGCCGCCGTCGTCAAAGTTTTCGGTCAGCGCAAACGGTTCGGTATCGGTCAAAATCAGTTCCGCCGCCGCTTCACACGCCATGCCGAGTCCCGTTTCGACCCGTGCCGAAAAGAAATTGCGGAAACGGGGATGATCGTCGCAGATCTGACACAGCGCGCCGTCCCCCAACGTTTCGATGATATCACAGCGGTTGCGGTCGTTGAGAAACGGACAGCGTTCCCCGTCGGTCAGCACAAAATGCGCCGTGCCGTCGGTTTCGGCAATGTTTTTCCGCAGACGTTCCCCAAACGCGCCGGATACCGCGCGGTACAGACCGCGGGTTTCCTCATCCACGTCGATCTCCCAGCCGATACAGCAGTTATGACGGCATTTTTCGGCAACGCATTGAAATTTTCCGTAGTAGGACGGGACGTACTCTTTCATTGCGCCGCCTCCGTTTTTACCGGATCTTCTCCGTTTTCGATCGCCGCCTGCTCCGCTTCCTGCCGGGCTTTGATCTGTTGCAGATATTCTTTCAGACCGTCCCCCGTGATAACGTCACGCGGCACGTCAAACACGCTGATGCTTTTTGTCCGGTCGCCCGGGACCCATTCGCCGCCCTCGTTGACGTATTTGCTCTGTAACGAGAGTGAAAAGAGTGAAATATCCGGCACTTCGCCGCGGAAAAGTTTTTCCAGTTCACGCAGACGTTCGGCAACTTCTTCCCAGGTCGGGTTTTCATTTTGGGTCTCGACCCAGACGGTAACACGCCCCGAAAACGGCAGATTTTTGATATCCAGCGGCATATCCGGCGTCAGTTTTGCCCGGTCTTCTTCCGACTTTTCCTCGACAAACTCGCCCAAAACCAGTTCGGTGCGGTAGGGATAACTGTCTTTCAGGATCTTTTCGACCTGCGTATCCAGTTCATCGGACAACCGCCAAATCGTATTTTCCTTTTGCGTGACACGGCTTTCATAATCGTCCGCCAACTGATCCTTATCGGTTTCATAAACGGTAAAACGGGTGTCGGGGCTGTCGGGGGACTGCACGTCACAGAAATATTTGCCGATCTTGAAATCGTACCGTCCGAAAGACACGTCCCATTCCCGGCCGGCGTAATTCTTTTCCGTATACGCCCGGGCTTTTCGGGCCATGACCGCGCGGTGGATCACGCTTCCGTTAAAGGAGGCGTGCATATAATACGCGATTCCCAGCAATGCCGCGACGACGATCGCCGGTATGATGATTTTTTTCCTTTTGCTCATGGTTTCCTCCGGTATTTTTTCAGATACCTTATTATAGCATACTTTTTACCCGAATGCCACCCCCCTTCGGGGCGGCTGATAAAAACGGGCAGGTCAGCAAATGAAGTGACCTGCCCGTTTTTTACTGTTATTTCCGCCGTTCGACCGATCACCTTTTTACGGCGTTGGATACCTGTAAAAAGTCGTTGGTCAGAATCGTATCGATGCCCATTTCAAGATACCGGACGGCTTCCCCGGGATCGTCGGCGAAAAACACATTGCACCGGATATTGTTCGCGCGTGCCAGATCGACCGAAGACTGATCAAAATACGGCTTGAACAACTGCACCTTTTCACAACCCAGACGAATGGCCCGTTCCACGATCTCCAACGGTTTGTCCGTTACGCCGTTCCAGCCGACACAGCGGCAGATCTCCGGCGCGACCTCGTGGAATTCACGCAGGCACGTATCACTTGTGGTCATTATATATACGTATTTTTCGCAGTCGTATTTCCGGATCAACCCCGCGATTTTTTCATATTGCCGCTCGTCACATTCATTATCCCATATTTTTACGTGGATGTTCATGATGACGTGGCAGGCGAATTTTTGCAAAATTTCTTCAAAACGGACGATCCGAAGACCTTTGAACCGCTCGCCGCACTTGATGCCGAAATCAAATTTCAGCAGTTCGTCATAGGTATAGTCCCAGATATTGCCGATCCCGTCGGACACCCGTTCCAGCGTGCTGTCGTGGATGGAAACCAGTTCGCCGTCCTTGGTGGACCAGATGTCGAACTCGATCTCTTCCGCACCCAACGCCACCGCCGCGCCGAATGCCGGCAGACTGTTTTCGGGGCAGATCGAATTAAAACCGCGGTGCGCGCAGACCCTCGGATAAGGCGTCTGCTTTTCGTTCAGACGGACGGCACTGCCAGCCGGACGGTACTGCCACGGCGCGCGCCCTTCCTCGATATATTCATGATGCGCCGCCGGCGCGCGGCCGAAGCCCGCCGGTTTGTAAAACTTGTGACCGACGTCGATGTCGGCAACAGCCATGCCGACCCGGCTTTTCATATTCGCAAGCACGTCGCCGTTGGGCGCCACGATCATGGAAGCGCCGCAAACGGTCGCGTTTTCATCGAAAGATACCGACGAACGCAGTACGTACGCGTTGGTATTGTACGCCAGAAAACGGCAGATGATCTCGGACGCGGTATGCGGATCGCTTCGTTGAAGCGAACAGCCGATGATGATATCCACCTTGTTTTTGGCGATTTTGGAAAACGCCTCGTAAAAATAGAAATCATAGCAGGTCAGAAAAGCGTACCGCACGCCGTCAATTTCAAGAAACTGTTCGGCGTCGATCTCCCGCGTGTATTCATACGCCACGTTTTCCGCCCGTTCCGACGGCGGAATGTGGGTCTTGTAGTATTTGCCGACCACTTCACCGTCTTTATTAACGGCAAACGTGGTATTGCGCATCTCGCCCTCCACTTCCGATAAGGCGTTAAAGAATAAAACACTTTCACACCTTTTGGCGGTTTCCAGGCATTTTTCGTAAAGCGCCGGGAAGAAACGGTCGTGCGCCGTCATCAGTTCCGCTTCGTCCGCCGCGGCGACCGGCACTTCGCTGTATTCGGGCAGTACGATAACGTCGCAGTCCGGCTTACAGTCGTCCAGCATTTTAAGCCGCTTTTCCATCAGTTCCGCGGCGGCGGTATACTCGTTTGAATAATCACATTGCAAAACGCATACTTTCATAAAAACGCTTCCTTTCGGGCATCAACCTTATTCGTAATCCTCTAAACGCCATTCGTCCTGCCAGTCGATATAGACCTTTTCGCCGTCAAAACGGAGCGGCAGCCAGACGTAATCGGCGATGGCGGTGTTTTCGACCACTTTTTCCCCCATTTTGGAATAATCGAATTCCTTGCCGGTGAAGATGGCCTCAAACATTTCGGCATAAACTTCGTACTGCTTATCCATTGCCTGCGGCAGCCAGCGGTCGGCACAGGCGATATACAGATCCTTTTTGCCCTCGACCTTGAAGACCGAAGAGACCTGCGAATGGTACGACGTGTTGGTTTGATCATCCGGATGCGGATTTCCCAGCACCGTAAACGGCCCGTGCCAGGTATCGGCGACCGCGACTTCGGACGGATTCGGATAATATCCGGTCGTGCCGGAAGTGATCAGATAATGTTTATGATTCCGCAGGAAATGCGCCGTTGCCTCCCGCACGAAAGGCGGATACGGATGCGGAAAATGCGTGCTGTAATAACCCGTTACGTCGGTATATTCGGCATTCAGATCGGCACAAATCGTTTCACTGTGGACCCGCTCAAAATAGTAGTACGCCTTGCCGTCTTCCGCGACCGCCAGATCAAAATCGCCGGCACTCATGTTCAACGGGCGCAGACCCTCCCGCACTTTGGTATACGGACCCAGAATGTGGTCTGCGGTCAGGATCGTTTCGGTCTGTGTCTGATCTCTGTTCATGATTTTCAGCCAGCAGACGTACTTTTTCGTCGCTTTGTTGTAAATGATATGCGGTCGGTCCATGCACGCCGACGGATGCAGAGAAGAGTTCGGATCGTCCGGTTCCGGCGGAATGATAATGCCCTCGTTTTTCCAGTTATATAGATCCACGGAAGAATAACAGCGCACGCCCCAATGCCAGACGTCGGCAACGCCGTCGGTCTTTTCCTTATTTTCACCGTACCAGTAATAGGTGCCGTCAATATACATGACCGAGCCGCCGTGCGCCTGGATGCGGTTGCCGTCCGTGTCCAGCCAGACCTGTCCCGGGCGGAATGAAGTGTACTTTTCCATGCCGTTCTCTCCTTATTTCAATTCGGTCAGGATGCGCTCGGCGATCGCTTTCATGCCGGCGTCACCAGGATGATTCTGCACACCGCCGTGTTCAAACAGTCCGATGGCTTTCATGGCGTCGTCCTCACCCAGATCGCCCAGTTCAATACAAGGGTATCCGCGGTCTTTTGCCGTTTTAAGGATCGCCGCGTCACCCGGATGTTTCCAGAAGCCGGTCGTCAGAATGACCTTTGCCGTGCCTTTTGGATTCAGATAGTCGATCAGCGCCTGATATTCCCGTTCAAAAACGTCGGCGTCCAGATCATCATACGGGCAGTTTTCGACACAGCGCATCACGATGATATCAGCGCCGAATTCCCGCGCGGTCTTGTAGGTATCTAAAATCTGCGAGCCGGTTTTATATTGTGTTTCCCACGCCGCGACCTGACAGATGCAGTAAACAGCGTCGATCCCGGCATCCGCCAGTCCTTTCATGACCTGATGCACGTAGTCGTTTTCCTCGCTTGAAGCCGCCATGCCCCATTCGTTATGCCAGCCGATATCGTGCTTGATGCCATGCAGGGTAATGGAGTTGCCGACAAACAGAATTCTTTGTGCGGCGGATTCGTGACCGTGGGTATAAACGTATTGATTTTTCAGTTGATTGGTGGCTTCCACCGTGTTTTTTTCAATTTGTGCCATGTTATTTTCCTCCGTTCGTATCAATCGGTGAATATGTCTTTGGTGTTGCGGTACGGTTTTGCGATCCCCAACCCCTCGTAAACCAGATTGCAGGTCTGCGGACTGACCGCCTTGTTGAACAGTTCCGTGCCCCGGATGTGGGTGGAAAAGACGATGCTGATATGGTTTTCCGGGTCGATCAGGTTATAAGATGCCGCCGCGCCGTCCCAGCCGAATTCGGCGTCACCGGTCCGTGTATGCGCCAGATCCCGGTCGACCAGTACGCGAACGCCCAGGCCGTACCCGTACCCCGGTTTGCAGAACCAATGCTTATCAACGATATGGTCCCGCCGCATCAAATCGATCGTTTCGGGTTTCAGAACCACGTAACCGTTTGCCGCCACACCGCCGTTGGCCAGCGGATCAATCAGCGCGGAATACGCGTCGGTACCGCAGAACAGTCCCGCGCCGCCGCTTTCATACCGCTCGCTCAATCGGAACGGGTTTTCCATGCTGATCCTGCGGCAGCGGTGATAACCGTTATCATATTCATACTGCTGCGTAAAGCGTGTTTTCTGCTCCTCGGTCGGGTGGAAACCGATTTCGGTGATCCCGAGCGGCACGAACAGTGCCTCTTTCAGGATTTCGTGCCACGGTTTGTTCAGCACGACCTCCGCGATCGCCGCCAGCACGTCGTGTGACAGACTGTATAAAGCGCCGGTGCCCGGCTCGAATTCGAGCGGCTCCTTTGCCATGGCACGCACCAGTTCGCGGGTCGAAGCGTTTTTGTCCTTGCGCGCTTCCCGCAGGGACGGGGAAGTCAGATCGTAATTCATTCCGCTTTGCATACTGAGCAGATGCCAGATCAGCATTCTGTTCCGCGCCGGGCGGACACCGTTTTCACATTTTACGGTCAGTTCGCCGTATTCCGGCAGATATTTCGCCACCTCATCATCCAACGACAGCAGATTTCGTTCGACCAACCGCAGGATCGTGACAGCCGTAATGACTTTGGACATGGAATAGATCCACCGCAAACTGTCTTTTCCGATCGGCTTTGTCGCTTCGGCATCCGCAAAACCGTCCATTTTGCGGAAAATCTCTTTGCCGTTCTGCCGGACGCACAGATCATATTCCCGAACGTCAAACGCGGCCAGCCCGTCCAGATGATTATTGAGTTTCGTAAAATCCATTCATTGCGCACTCCCCGAAATGATCTTTTTATCATTATATAGCGCCGGAAACGATTTTTCAACCGAAACCGTTTGGGTTTGTTAAATTTTTCGCGCGTCACCCCACAAAAGACAAAACACGGCGCGTTTTTGGCGGATATACAAAAAAACACGGATACCCAAACGGATATCCGTGTTCTGATGTTGGCATCTACTTATCTTCCCAGGCAGCTGCCCGCCAAGTATTTTCAGCGCAAGTGAGCTTAACTTCTGTGTTCGGAATGGGAACAGGTGGACCCTCACCGCAATCAACACCAACTATGGCGCCTAATGTAGGACTCGAACCTACGACCCTGCGGTTAACAGCCGCATGCTCTACCGATTGAGCTAATTAGGCATCTACGTCGCGTCTTTCGACGCTTTATATCAAACAGCGAACGCTGTTCAATAGCAACACTATGGTCAAAAATGGTGACCCGTACGGGATTCGAACCCATGTTGCCGGCGTGAGAGGCCGGAGTCTTAGGCCACTTGACCAACGGGCCACGATTATATAATAAACGCAGTCGCGTTATTACAAAATGGTGCACCATCAGGGACTCGAACCCGGGACACCCTGATTAAGAGTCAGGTGCTCTACCAACTGAGCTAATGGTGCGAGTATGGTTGCTCGCACCCTGAAAACTGAACAAGTAACACAAGGAGGATCGAAGATATAGGTCAAGCCCTCGGTCTATTAGTACAGCCTGGCACACATGTCGCCATGCTTACACCTGCTGCCTATCAACCCGGTAGTCTTCCGGGGACCTTACTAGCTTATGCTATGGGAAATCTAATCTTGAGGCCGGCTTCATGCTTAGATGCTTTCAGCGTTTATCCGATCCGCACTTAGCTGCCCAGCTATGCCCTTGGCAGAACAACTGGTGCACCAGAGGTGCGTCCATCCCGGTCCTCTCGTACTAGGGACAGCTCCTCTCAAATTTCCTACGCCCACGACAGATAGGGACCGAACTGTCTCACGACGTTCTGAACCCAGCTCGCGTACCACTTTAATCGGCGAACA
>JAZUFP010000021.1:0-1505 GCA_045640765.1 Acutalibacteraceae bacterium | reverse complement strand
TGGCTCACAGAACGACATGGCTACGATCCGACTTTGATGGATCAGCGCGGAAATAATAACAAGTTTTTGCTTCATACCGTGGGAATACGCCGAAATCGGTTGTGCCAGATCGTCGGTCAGTTCAAACAGACCGGCGTATTTTTCGATCCGTTCTTTCCGTTCGTCAGCCGGAACGGTGTAAATGTCGGCAACAAAATTCAGATAACCGATGCCGGTCATGTAATCGTACAAATCGGGATTGTCCGGAATATAGGCGATCTTTTTCTTGCAGGCAAGAGGATCGGCTTTAATGGATTCACCGTCAATGTAGATGTTGCCGTCATCAAACTGTAAAATACCGACCGCGGATTTCAGCGTGGTGGTTTTGCCGGCGCCGTTGTGACCGATGAAACCGTAGATCTCTCCCGGCAGAATGTGCAGGGAAAGATCGTCCACCGCTTTGAAATCACCGTATTTTTTGGTGATATGTTCAAATTTCAACATGATTCTCCGCCTCCGCTTTTAATTCCGTACCGTAATTGAAAATAAAGGATAAAATCAGGAATACTACGCCCAACCCGATCGAAAAAGCGCCGATATCGGTCTCGACAACGCTTTCCAGCAGGGTGGACAGAACGCTTTGAATGACCGAAACGATAATGCTTAAACCGATCGGCAGTGCGATCCCGATAATGCCGAGCCGCCGGACTTCTTTCACACCTTCCGGGGTGAAGGGCGTACCCTGTGCCAGTTCGTGACGGAAATACGTTTCCGTCAGTTTGGCGTATACCGTCTCGCCGACCGAAACAATAAAACCGCAGAGCAGAACGGTATACAGCGTCTGCACCGACATATCGGTCTCTTTTTCGATCGTACCGAAAAGGAATTTGATTTCACCGAAATTGACCGAAAGATTGCCCAACACGGCAAAACAGATCGCGCCGATAACGCAACCGACCGCACCGATGATACAGAAAACCAAAACGATGATCGAGATCACGTGGGCGATTTTGTAACAGGTCTGAACAGATTTTAGTGATTTGCTCATAGTAAATACTCCTTGATGTTTTTGATGTTTGATTTGTTGATATTATGCCATAATTCATCCGCAAAGTCAACACACCGATCGGTTCTACTGTAAGTAGGTTGATTTTTCGGAAAGATATGATAAACTGAATGCGAAGGAGTTGAAAACGAATGGATAATTATGTTACGGGCGCGATGATCCGCCGGCTGCGTGAAGAAAAAAATCTGACGCAGGTCACATTGGCGGAACGGCTGGGCGTCAGCGATAAAACCGTTTCCAAATGGGAAACGGGGAAGGGATTTCCGGATATTACCCTGATCGAACCCATTGCCGCGGTTTTGGGCGTTTCGGCGGTCGAATTGCTTTCGGGCGACGCGGTCACCAATCGCAATCGCAGTTTTAACATGAAAAGAAGCGGCTTTTACGTCTGCCCGGTTTGCGGAAACGTGATATGGGGAACGGGGGACGCGGTGATCTGCTGTCACGGGATCACCCTGCC
>JAZUFP010000020.1:0-24118 GCA_045640765.1 Acutalibacteraceae bacterium | reverse complement strand
GACACCATCGTCAAGGTTTATTTCAATCCCGACGCGCTGCCCGATATCCACCGCGAGCGTGAACTGGCGCGCCGCGCGTTTGTGCTGGGCATTCCGACGGCGATCCCGTACGATGTGGTCAAGGTCGGGGAACAGTACGGTTCGGTTTTTGAACTGTTAAGCGCGAAATCCTTTGCAAAACTGATCGACGCCGAACCGGAAAAACTGGATCATTACGTCGGGTTGTACGTTGATCTGCTGAAAAAGATCCACGGAACGGTCGTCAGGCCGGAAGATATGCCCGATATGCGCCGCGTGGTGCTGGACTGGGTGGATTTCGTGTGTAAATACCTGCCGGACGGAAAGGGCGATAAATTGCGCAGACTGGTCGAAGAAGTGCCGGAAGACCTGCACATGATGCACGGGGATTATCACGTTAAAAACGTAATGATGCAGGACGGCGAGGTCCTGCTGATCGATATGGATACCCTTTGCCACGGTCATCCGATCTTTGAACTTGCCAGCGTTTTCAACGCTTATCAGGGATTCGCGGAACTGGATCACAACGTGTCGCGTAATTTCCTCGGCATTTCGTATGAGGCGGCGACCGAGATCTGGAAAAAGACGTTGGCAATGTACCTCGGAACGGAGGACGAACAGCGAA
This sequence comes from Acutalibacteraceae bacterium, assembly GCA_045640765.1. Lineage (GTDB taxonomy): Bacteria > Bacillota > Clostridia > Oscillospirales > Acutalibacteraceae > UBA737. The sequence goes on along the minus strand of JAZUFP010000020.1, from coordinate 23,475 downwards.
ACGCCGAAGTGGCGAACAAGGCGAAACTGATCGGTTATACCCGGCTGATGCGCCGTTTGATCCGCCGTGGCGGTCTGGATGACGAGCAGGGCCGTAAGGAGATCGAAACGTATAAACAGCATATTATCGACCTGCTGGATCAGGTCGATACCCTGATTTTTTAAGGAGGAGCAGATATGACTATCACCAACATCAAAACGGGAACGGAATTAACGCTTTCTTTGCAGGGCAGACTGGACACCAATACCGCGCCGCAGTTGGAAAGCGCGTTGGCCGAACAGTCCGGTGGGATCACGAAACTGATCCTTGATTTCAAGGAACTGGAATATATTTCTTCCGCCGGATTGCGTGTACTGCTTTCAACGCAGAAAAAAATGAGTGCGCAGGGCAGCATGATCATCAAGAACGTCTGTGAGGATATTATGGAAGTTTTTGAGATTACCGGCTTCGCCGATATCCTGACCATTGAATAACCGTAATAAAAATGCCTCCGTCACGGTGACGGAGGCATTTTTTATTTCGTCGTAATGGTTTTTGTTTTGATAACGATGTGGGTCGTTTTGGTGGTGGGGTGTTGTATCAACTCCGACAGCAACTGGGAACAGCCGGTCGCCGTATTCTGTCCGTTTTGCACCGGGCCGACGGTGGTCAGGTCAATGTTGACGGGGAAGGAACCCTGAATGTTGTCAAACGACGCGACCTCGACTTTTTTCTCGGGGAAAAACCGATTGACACAGTACATGACCTTTAAGGAAAGCATGTCCGAAAAAGTGATGACGGCGGTGCATTCGGGGTGTTCTTCCAACACGCGAAGGACCGGATGATAGCGGTCGGTGGTCAGCAACGGGACCGTGTACGTATAATCGGGATTATAATCCAGTTTGTATTCCGCAAGCGCGCGCCTGTATCCCGCCAGCCGGTCGATCGAACAGGAAAGGTTTTCCGGACCGTTCATGAATAAGATCTTGTTATGTCCCCGTTCCAGCAAATGCTTTCCGATAATATATCCGCTGTATTCGTCGTCCGAAATAACGTAATTGCAATCCACACTGTCGAATTTCCTGCCCAACAGTACGAACGGAATGTTAAAACCGTTCAGAAACCGCACGTTATCTTCACTGTCGGCGGTGGGGGAAAGGATGATCCCGTCCACGTTCTGCCGCAAAGCGGTTTCGATGGCGCGCCGTTCAATGGCGGCGTCTTCGTTGGTATTCAGTACCAGCGTGCCGTAATTCTTTTGGGCAAACTGGTCGCACAACTGTTTGACCGCCAAGGAAAGATGGGGGTTGGCGATATCGCCGACGATCACCGCGATCATATTACTTTTCCCTGATCGCAGATACCGTGCCGATGCGTTGCCGATATAATTCATCCGCTCGGCGATTTCAAGGATGCGTGCCTTGGTCTCTTCTTTGACAAGGGAGCTGCCGTTCAGCGCGTTGGATACGGTATTGGTGGAGACACCGGCCTCCCGGGCAATATCACTCATTAAAACACGTTTGAATTCTTGTTTTTTTGCCATATTGAGGTTCTCCTGCCTGAAATATGTAGTTAACAACAGTATCATAACATTTTTTTTTCGTTTTTTCAACATTAAATTCATAATATTGTCCGAAATTGTCAGAAAAACGGATATTTTCCGGAAGTGGCGGACAGAGTTATGGAATATAAATAATTCCGCCAAAAATGCGGGGTGAGAATTTCACAATTTTACTAAAAAAGGATTGACAAATCGGGACGGAAATGATATAATAAACACAACGGATATGAACGATAATATTTTCCGTAAAATTTCGGCAGAAAAATGCCCGAAACCCCCGATTTTATTATGGATTTCCGATTTTTGGCTTTCGCTGTTTCGGGGGAATGATCCACAACTGAAAAAACGATACGCGCAGCATACCGATTTCAAAAAAAACGACGTCGGTGTGCGTTTTGCCGTATTTTTATTGACGAAAAAGGAGTTTGCCATGAAAAAAACCGTTGCGTTTTTACTGGGAATATGCATGATGATCCCGGCGGTATTCTGCAATATGCCGGTATCCGCGCAGACCGCGGACGATATTGTTTTCACAGACGAATATGCCGCGTATCTTTCCGCGTATTCCGATCTGAACGGAACGGTGCAGGATATCCCGCTTTCTTTGGACAACGTTTCCGCGGAACGCGGCGCGCAGATCAAAACCGGCAAATTCGACGGAAGATCCGCGATCCGCTGGCTGAACGGCAACGGTGCGCTGGCCTGGCAGTTCGATCTTCAAAAAGGCGGACTTTATAACATCAAACTGAATTACCGTGCGCTGGAAAACGGAAATCAGTCGTTCGCGATGGACGTGCTGATCGACGGGAAAGAACCTTTCGACGGTCTGACCGGACTGAAACTGCCGCGCATCTGGAAAGATGACGGTACCATCCGGAAGGATGGCGCCGATAATGAATTCGCCCCGGAACAGATCGAGGCGCTGGATTGGAACGAACAGCGTTTCAGCGATCCGGAAGGGCTGATCGCCGATCCGTACCTGTTCGCGCTGAAACCCGGCAAACATACGGTCACGCTTGTCGGTCACGCTGCCAAGATCGCCATTGCCGGCATGACGCTTTGTGCCGAAGAGACCGCGCCGACCTTTGCGGAAGCGCTGGCGGACTGGCAGAGCAAGGGGTACACCGCCTACGACGGCGAACAGATCAATGTGGAAGGCGAAAGCGCCGTTCTGAAATCACAGAATTCGCTGATCGCTTTGTCGGATACCACCTCGGCGGACGTTGTGCCGAACGATCCGTTCCGGAACAAGATCAACTACATCGGCGGCAGCAACTGGAGCGGCGTCGGCGACACGATCACGTGGAAAATCAACGTCCCGGCGGACGGTTTGTATGAACTGGATTTCCATTTCCAGCAAAGTTATCTGATGAACGGCAATTCCTACCGTGTCCTGAAAATTGACGGTCAACTGCCGTTTGAGGAAGCCAAGAGCTTGAAATTCGCCTATTGCAACGCCTGGAAGCATTACGGCTTTACCGACGAAAAGGGAAAGCCGTACGTTGTGTATCTGACCAAAGGGGAACATGATTTTTCACTTTCGGTCACGCTGGGCGAGTTTTCGTCGCTGGCGCGTGAACTTCAACCGCAGATCAGGGAACTCGGTACCCTTTACCGGCAGATCGTTATGATCACCGGCGAGTCGCCCGATGCCAACCGTGACTATAACCTGTTCGGTCAGATCCCGGATTTTGAAAACCGTTTGAAAAATCTGAAAACCGCTTTGACCGCCATTGAAAAGGAAGCCGTCCGCATTTCGGGCAACGGCAGCAGTTCCGCGACGTCGATCATCAAAAGTATGGTGGCGGTCATCGACCGTATGCTGAATTACAAGTATCAGGCGCAGAATTATAAAAGCAGTTTTTACGACAACTATTCCAGTATCAGCGCGTGGCTTTATGAAATGACCAATATGCCGTTGGATATCGACGCGTTCTGCCTGAAAGCGCCCGGTAAGGACATTGCGGGTTACAACGCCGGATTCTTTACCGATCTTCGTTTCGGTTTCCTGCGGTTCTGTGCGTCGCTGGCGGGGGATTACAATAACATTTCCGGCGGTGCCGACACGAAACATTCCATTTCGCTGTGGATCAACTGGGGCCGTGATCAGGCACAGGTGCTGAACTTCCTGGTCCAAAGCGACTTTACCCCCAAGACCGGCATCGCGGTCGATATCAAACTGACCAACGCGTCGGTCATTCAGGGTCTGCTTTCGGGCAACGGCCCGAACTGCTACCTGCGGTTGTCCCGTACCGAACCGGTCAATCTGGCTATGCGCGGCGCGCTGTACGATCTGAAAAACTTTGACGATTACGATGAGGTCTGCAAACGGTTTATGCCGACCGCGACCGTCCCGTACGATTTTACCGACGCAAACGGCAAAAAGGGTGCCTACGGTCTTCCCGACAGTCAGACTTTCACGGTTCTGTTCTACCGTTCCGATATTCTGAAAGAACTCGGTATGTCGGTGCCGAAAACGTGGGATGATTTCATTCACGTTTCGTCGGTGATCATGCGCAACAATATGCAGGTCGGTCTGCCTTATACACAGATCACCGATATGAGCCAGGTCAACATGGGACTGGGCGCGCTGAATATTTTCCCGACTTTGCTGATGCAGGACGGCGGCAATCTGTATAACAAAGATTATTCCGCCATTGAACTGACCTCGCTCAAAGCGGTCAAGGCATTCACCATGTGGACTGATTTTTACAACAAATACAGTTTCCAGAAAACCTATGATTTTTATAACCGCTTCCGCATCGGGCTGATGCCGATGGCGATCCAGTCGTATCCGATCTATACGCTGTTAAGCGGCGCGGCTTCCGAAATCAAGGGCTTGTGGGGAATTGCCCCGATCCCCGGCTTCTTGCAGGAAGACGGTACGATCAACAACTGCCAGGCCGGCGCGGGCTCTGCCTGCGCGATCATCGACAACGGCAACATGCAGGAGATCAATGACGCGTGGGAGTTTATCAAATGGTGGACCAGCGATGAGATCGAGTACCGCTTCTCGCAGAACATCGAATCTATTTTGGGCGTGACCGGGCGTAATACGCCGGCTACGGTCGGTGCGATGCAGCGTCTGTCCTGGGATGATAACGACGCTGAAATTTTGCTGAACCAGTGGAAAGTTGTCCGCGAAATGCCCGAAGTGCCGGGCGGCTATTACATCCCGCGCGTTGTTGACCAGGCATTCTGGAACGTTGTCAACAATAACAAGAGCGTCCGTTCCATGCTGTTGGAATGGGATAAGGTCGCCGATAACGAGATCGCCGAAAAGCGTTCTCAATATGGATTGAAGTAAGAATTTCCGATTCGTTGAAAGGATAATGGAGTTATGAAAACAAAACTCGGCATTAAGAAAAACAGCGAAATCAGAACCGGCTTGATCATGCTGGCTCCGTTTCTGATCCTGTTTTTCGTTTTTACGATCCTGCCGATCATTTCTTCCGTGGTGTTGAGTTTCACGTCCTACGACATGATCTCCGCCCCCAAGTTTAACGGTATCGGGAATTATGTAAAAATGTTTTCCCGTGACGATATGTTCCCGAAAGTATTGCGGAACACGCTGCTCCTGGCGATCGTGACCGGCCCGATCAGTTATATCCTTGCTTTTATGCTGGCGTGGATGATCAACGAACTGAACCGCGGTATGCGCACGCTGCTTTCCTTCCTGTTTTACGCGCCGGCGCTTTCCGGTCAGGTCTACCTGATCTGGCAGGTGCTGTTCAGCGGCGACAGTTACGGTTATATCAACAATGCCCTGCTGACCATGGGTTTGGTTTCGGAACCGATCCAATGGTTCAAATCCCCCGAATACGCCATGCCGATCGTGATGATCGTCCAGTTGTGGATGAGCATGGGCGTTTCGTTCCTCGCCAATGTTTCCGGTTTGCAGAACGTCAACCCGGAACTGTACGAAGCGGGATGTATCGACGGTGTCAGGAACCGTTGGGTGGAACTGTGGTATATTACGCTGCCCAGTATGAAATCCATCCTGCTGTTCGGCGCGGTCATGCAGATCCAGTCCTGCTTCTCGATCGGTTCGATCGTTACGACACTGACCGGTTTCCCAAGCGTGAACTATTCTACCGATACGTTGGTCACAATGCTGATGGACGTCGGCACCAGCCGGTATGAAATGGGCTATGCCGCGGCGCTGTCGGTCTTCCTGTTTGCCATGATGGCGATCACGCGCGTGCTCGTCGGCAAGATACTGGACTCCTTCGGTAATCAGGGAGGGCGCAAATGAAAAATCGTGCACAGTATAAAAGATATACCCGTTCACGGGTCGGCAATTTCTTTTATTTCTTCTTCCTGACGCTGTTCGGTCTGTTTTCGGTACTGCCGATCATTTACACGGTCTGTACCTCACTGAAACCGCTGGAAGAAATCATGATCTACCCGCCGCGTTTCTTTGTGACACGGCCGACGTTGGAAAACTACGCGGCACTGCCGAAACTGCTTTCCAGTTTGCAGGTCCCGCTTTCACGGTACGTTTTCAACAGTATCTTTGTCAGCGTGGCGACCACGATCTTGCATATTCTGATCGCTTCCATGGCGGCGTTTGTCCTGTCAAAGCTGAAATTCAAAGGTTGTGCCGTGATTTTCGCCACCGTACAGTTCGCGCTGCTGTATAACGCTTATACGCTGGCGATCCCGCAGTACGTGATCTTCTCGAAACTGCACATCATCGATACTTATTTAGTCTATATCCTGCCGTATCTGCCGTCCGCAATGGGTGTCTTCTTAATGAAACAGTTCATCGACAGCAGTGTGCCGGACGCGCTGTTGGAAGCCGGCCGGATCGACGGCGCCGGATTTTTCCGCATCTACCGGCAGATCGCTTTGCCGATCATTCGCCCGGCATGGCTGACGCTGGCACTGTTCGCGTTCCGCGATCTGTGGTCCATGCAGCCCGGCGGTACGATTTTCAGCGAAGAACTGAAAATGCTGCCGACCGTTCTTTCAACCATTTCCGCCGGCGGTATCGCCCGTTCGGGCAGCGCCATGGCGGCAACCGTTATTTTGCTGATCCCGCCTGTCACCGTATATATGATCACGCAGGGAAGCGTGATGGAAACCATGGGTAGCGCCGGTATCAAGGAATAAGCATGATTCAATTCTGACGAAAGGAAGGAAACCGTAATGAAAAAGATCCTGAAATATACCGCTGCGTTATTGCTGGTTCTGGTCCTGTGCGGACTGATGATCTCGCCGGTTGCTTCCGCAGAAGAATATGAATCCGAACCTTACGATACCTATATGTACTGGACCAGCGCGGAGGGAACGAAGCGGGAAGCCGCGCCGATCCGCGAACTCTATACGGTCGAAGATAAGGTTTACGGTTTTGACCTCGGCATCGAAGAATTCAGTGAACCCGCCGATCTGGATACCGACAGTAAAGGAAACGTTTATATTCTTGATGCGGATAACGCCCGTGTAGTGGTCCTGACCCCGCAGCTGAAACTGATCAAAATCATTTCTTCACCGACCGTGAAAGGTGAAGAACTGGATTTCTCCGGCGCACGCGGCATTTATCTTGACCGCGAAGATCGGGTCTACGTCTGCGATACCAATAACGGACGTGTGCTGGTTTTTGACAAAAACGGAAAATACACGAAACAGATCACGCTTCCGGAAAGCGACGTCGTTCCGGATGATTTCAATTTTGCGCCGACCAAACTGGTCATGGACTCACGCGGATACATTTTCGTATTGAGTGACGGATCGTATTACGGCGCGGTCGTCTATGATGAAGACGGCAATTTCCTCGGCTTCTACGGTGCCAACTATGTTCAGGCGACCGTGTTGGATTTTCTGGCAAAGCTGTGGGACCGCATGACCCAGACCGAAGCCAAACGTGCGGCAAGTGTTCAGAAACTGCCGTACCAGTTCATCAGTATGGACATCGACCAAAGCGACTTTATCTATACGCTGACCGGCAAAACCGAAAATATTTATTCTTCCGGTACCGGTCATATCCGTCGGCTGAATCCCGCCGGCAGCAATATTTATAAAAACAGCAGCGGCAAAGGTTCGGAATCGCTTGATTTTACCGATGCGGGCGATTTCAAGACCGAAGTGCTGATGCCGTACCTGACCGATTTCAAAAAACTCTGTGTCGATAAAAACGATTTTGTGTATGCCGTTGACGCACAGTTCGGTCATATCTTTATTTACGACAGCCAGTGCAATAACATCGGCGTTTTCGGCGGCGGCGGACGCGATTTCATCTGCGAACAAAAGGGAACGTTTGAACGCGCCTCCTCCATCGTGGTATACGGCGATATGCTGTACGTGACCGATGCCGAAGATTGCAGTATCACGTCTTTCCGTATTACCGATTACGGAAAAATGTATTTGAAAGCGCAGAAACTGACGCTGGACGGTAATTATCCCGAAGCCAAACCGCTGTGGAAACAGATTCTGTCGGTCGACAAAAACAATCAGCTTGCCTACATCGGCCTGGCGCAGGCGGCTTTGTTTGAAGGGGATAACACCGCGGCGTTGGACTATGCCGAAACCGGTCTGGATCAGAATGACTACGCGGTCGCGTTCCAACAGAAACGCTCGGAATTCTTTGCCGACAACGTCTGGTGGATCATCGTTCTGGTCGTGGTTCTTGCCGTCGGGATCTTCATCTGGATCAAACTGCGCGGGGAAAAGGAAAAGAATCCGGATCATCCGGTTCGTTTCGCCCTCAATACCATGATCCATCCGTTTGATTCATTCTACCGCCTGAAATATAAAGGCGCCGGCTCGCTGGGTGTGGCGTTCCTGCTCATGATCCTATATTACGTGGCCATGGTTGCCTCGGAGATCTATTCCGGTTTTTCGTTCAGCATTTTTGATCCTGCCGATTATAACTCCCTGCTGACGCTGGTTCGCACCATCGGACTGGTCGTTGTCTGGACGGTCGTCAACTGGGGCGTGTGTATTCTGGCACAGGGCAAGGGTTATCTGAAAGAAATTTTCATGGTGACCTGCTACGCGCTGATCCCGGAAATCATCGGCTGCGTGCTGAAACTGATCCTGACCAACATCCTGGTGCCGGAAGAAGCGGCGATCATGACCATTCTGATGGTCTGCTGTCACATTCTCACCGCCGTCGTTCTGTGCGTCGGTATCATGGCGGTCCACGAATACGATTTCTTCCGTTTCCTGTGGACAACGGTCGTTTCGGTGCTCGGCATTCTGCTGATCGTGTTCATTATTTTCATGATCTTTATTCTTACGCGTGAACTGAGTTCGTTTATCGGTTCCATTGTAAAGGAGGCGCTTTATCAATGACAAAAGCGGTTCGTAATGGAATCAGACGGGCAGCGGCGTTTCTGCTGGGCGCGGTAATGATTTTTGTGTTTGCCGCCTGCGGTGATATAGAACCGCTGGAATTTTCGGAATATCAGTCAAACCTGAAAATCACGACGGTCGATTCGGGCGTCGTGACGGAAAACGATCGTTTTTCCCTGTCCTGGGACGCGGAACGCGCGGTCGTCAGCTTTACTGATAAGGAAAGCGGGCAGGTCTGGTCCACCACCCCGGCGGACTATTGCAAGCGTCCGGACGCCGATCCCGCCGTGGGAGACGGTGAACTGTTGTTCACGCCCATCAGCGTTTCCTATCTGCCGGGCGCCAATCAACAGCTTTCCACCTATTCCGGTCAGAAAGTCCTGACCGAAGAAGGGCGGCTGTCTGCCAGAAAGGTGGATGACGGTCTGCTGGTTTGCTATTTCCTGGATAAGATCGAAATGGTCATTCCGCTGGTATACCGTTTGTATGACGACCATTTCGCAGTATCGGTCGATACCGCCCACATCCTGGAAGGGCAGTATCAACTGTACAGTATCGATATCGCGCCGTATCTTGCCGCCGTGGCAACAACAAAAAAGCCGGACAAAGATAAATATCTGTTTGTTCCGTCCGGTTGCGGCGCACTAATGTATCCCGACGTGCGAAGCACCGGCTTCCGCGCGTATAAAGAAGAACTTTTCGGTTCGGACTACGCCGAATTGCAGGACGCGATCACATCGAACGAAATCGGTGCGACCATGCCTGTTTTCGGCGTGAACGACGGGAAAAACGCGTTGCTCGGCGTGATCGAGCAGGGTGCCGCCTGCTGTGATATTCAGGCGATCGCCGGCGATGAGATCGGTTATTCTTCGGTATATCCGACCTTTACGCTGCGCGGATTCAACACCGAAAAGATCCAGACTTCCTACGGCAGTAAAAAAGTTTACGATTCCTACTCCGACGGGTATGTCAATACCGCCTGCACGGTCGGTTATTACCCGGTATCAGACGGATATTCCGGCATGGCGAAACGGTACCGTCAGTATTTACGGGAAAACGAAGGGATGAAATCCGACGTTTCCACCCGGCCGCTTTATTTGCAGGCGGTCGGCGGTGCCGAAATTGACCGTTCTTTCCTGGGTATTCCGTATACGTCGGTCGCGTCGGCGACAACGGTCGAGCAGGCCGGCAAGATCGCGAAATCCGTTTCCGATCTGACCGGACTTCAACCGGTCCTTCAATTAAAGGGCTTCGGCGCATCCGGTATCAATATCGGTAAGATCGCGGGCGGCTTGAAAATTGACGGATCGCTCGGTTCTTTCGGTGATCTGAAAGACCTGCAAAAGCAATTCCCCGACATATATCCGGATTTTGATGTGCTTCAATTCTCCAAATCCGGACTGGGCGTTTCTTTTGCGTCCGACGGCGCGAAAGCGGTCAATTCCGCTATGGCGTCCCACTTCCTGAAATACGCTACCGCCATGGGGAACGGCGATACCGAAAAGGGTGTTTATCACCTGCTGGCACGCGGTCAGATCGGTACGATCACGCAAAAAGTCACTGATAAGATCAAGGATGAATCGCTGAACGGCGCTTCCTTCTCGACCATCGGACAGATCGCCTATTCCGATTACCGTGATCCGTCCGCTTATAACAAAGGAAATATGGACGCGGATATTTCCGCGGCGCTGAAAGCGGCACGCAAGGAAACTTCGGTCATGACGCAAAAATCCTTCGCGTACGCGGCGGCACAATCCGATCACGTTCTCGCGGCTCCGTCCGAATCCACCGGATTCGACGCGCTGGATGTGGACGTCCCGTTTTATCAAATGGTTTTCAAGGGCTCCGTATCCCTTTCCGGTCCGTCGCTGACGCTGGCGGGCAACGGGCGTGATACGTTTTTAAGTTCGGTCGAAACGGGCAGCGGCTTGCTGTTCACGGTGGCCGATCATTATAATAAATCTTTCGTACATGGGCAAAGCGTATTTGCCGGGGCGGTCTTCGACGGACAGAAGGAAACGCTCGGCGCGTACGTGAAAGAAGCGAAAGATCTGCTTGTCCGCGTGGCGGACAGCACGATTGAAAAACATGAAATATTGGCGGAAAATGTGACGAAAACCACGTTTTCGGACGGTACCGTACTGGTGACCAATCGCAGTAAAACGGATTATTCCGGGTTCGGCACCGTAAAAGCCGGCAGCTTTGTTTATCGTTAAATCTACGGAAAGGAATGCGAAAAATGTCTTCTAAACTCCAAAAGACAAAAGGGATCGAGCGTTTGAAGGTTCGCTACGGCAGAATGTTTATCGTGCCGTGGTTTATCGGAATTCTGCTGTTTTTCATTATCCCGCTGATATCGTCTGTCGCATATGCTTTCTCTGATTTCAGTCTGATGAACGGCGTTTCGTTGAAGTTTACCGGCTTGACGCATTTTAAGTATCTGCTGAACGAAGACCCCGATTATATCAATAATCTTCGGTCGGCGGTCACCGGTTTCCTGACCTCTCTGCCGATCATCGTGGCGTTAAGTCTGATTTTCGCGGTCATTCTCAACCAGAAATTTCACGGCAGACTGCTTGCCCGCGCGGTTTTCTTCCTGCCGGTCATTATTGCGACGGGTGTCGTCATGAAATACGTCATGTCCGGCAACAACCTCGGCAGTGACGGCTCGGCATTGAGTACCGCAATCGGCAGTGACGAATCGGCCATGCGTTTCAGCGCGATCCTTTTGAAACTGGGGCTTCCCGATAAGGTGACGCTGGTTTTGAACGATTATATTACCAACGTATTCAACCTGATCTGGAGCTGCGGTATTCAGATCCTGCTGTTTGTCGCCGGTATGCAGTCCATTCCGGAACAACTTTATGAAGTGTCCGAGATCGAGGGCGCCACTTCGTGGGAAGAATTCTGGTACGTCACGTTCCCGATGCTCGGCAACGTGATCCTGCTGGTCTTTATTTACACGATGGTGGATCAGATCACGGCTTTCGATAACCCCGTTATGAAGCAGGCGTACGATTTTGTCGGCAAAAACAGTCTGTACGATCAAAGCGCGGCGGCGCTGTGGCTGTATTTCATCATTGTCGGCGCTGTCGGCGGTCTGATCCTGCTCATTTACCAGCGCGTTTTCCTGCGCCGTTGGAATTAAGGGGGCGATACGATGAAAAATATCATGAACATCAACGCTTCCTCCATTCAGATCACCAAACAGACCAAACAGCGTATTTTCAGTATCGCGTACCGGCTGCTCCGGCTGTTTTTGCTGGTCGCCGTCGGTTACACGGTCATGTCACCGCTGTTTCAGGTCATTGCGAATTCATTGAAACCCCAGTCGGACTTCATCAATTCCAGCGTTGTCTGGATCCCGTCCAAAGTACACTGGCAGAACTTCGCGGACGCGTTCCGCGTGATGGATTATCCGATCACCTTCCTGCGCACCTTGCTGATCCCGGTGGTCAGCGCGCTGATGGAGGTCGCCACCTGCGGGGTCGCCGCGTACAGTTTTGCCCGATTCAAATATCCCGAACGGAAAGTTATGTATGCACTGCTGATTTTGCTGATCCTCGTGCCCGTTCGCATTACCATGCTTCCGTCTTATGTAAATTACCGCTATTTCGATTTCTTCGGGATCACGAAACTGATCGGTAAACTGGTCGGCAAAGATCTGACGCTGAATCTGATCAATACACCGTTCACGTTTTATCTGCCGTCCATTTTCGGTGTCGGGTATCAATCCGGTTTGTTTATCATGATCTACATTCAGTTCTTAAAGGGAATCCCGAAAGAACTGGAAGAAGCCGCGTGGATCGACGGCGCGGGTCCCATCAAGACCTTTGTTCAGATCATCGTCCCGTCTTCCGGTGTCGCGATTCTGACGGTTTCCATTCTGTCGATCATCTGGCACTGGAACGAATATTACCTGACCGGGCTTTATTTCAACAGCAACTACCCGATGTCTATCGCGATCGACCGCATTTTCGAGTTGATCAAACTGGATCAGAACGTTTCTTCGCAGATCGGTACCAGCATGGCGGCGTGCCTGTTGTTTATCCTCCCGGTGCTGATCTTCTACCTCATCGTTCAGAAAAACTTCATCAAGAGTATCGACCGGGTCGGTATTGTCGGATAAAACGGAACTTTGTTCCGAGTATATAAATCAAAAATTATTTATTTCAGAAAGGGTTTTTGACATGAAAACATTGATCAAACGTACACTGTGCATCATGCTGGCACTGGCACTTTGCCTGATTTGCTTCGCGGGATGCGGCCCGAAGGCCGAAACCAAGACCACCGAAATTATTGAGGATACCGATTTCTATGAAGCGGACGATGAAAACGGATCTTCCGAAGGCGGTACGACCACTTCTTCAACAACTTCCAAAACCACAAAGGGTGATACGACTGTTTCCACAACGGTCGAAAGCAGCGGCAACAACAGCAAGGACAACAAGACCGAGTCCAAAACGACCGAAAGCAAAAAGGAAATCACTTCCAACGATATCACCGGCAACGGTACTGCCAGCAAAGTGCAATTGGACGATGGCCTGAGCGAAAAGTTAAAAGGAACGACCGTTAAACTGCTTTGGTGGCACGATTTTACCAATACTGAAAAGAGCGTCATCAAAAAGTTTGAAAATGATACCGGCATGAAGGTCGATTATAAATTCTCCTCGAACGACGCTTCTCCCTATACCGAATTACTGGCCTCTTCCATGGCCGGTAAGGAAGGTTATGACGTTGCGATGTTCAACTATACCTGTTTCCCGGGCCGCCCGATCAAAATGATGCAGCCGCTGGAAAAATTCTCGAACTATAAATCATCTGACTGGGATGACGAGATCGCGTCTGCCTATAAGATCAACGGCAAAAGATACGGTATGAACATCAACGGTTCCAACTATTCCGAATATGTTGTTATGTATTATAACAAGACCATCTTTAACAAGATGAAGGTCAAAACGCCCCGTCAGTACTGGCAGGAAGGCAACTGGAACTGGGATACTTTCATGGAGTGCGCGAAGGCGACCACCAAGAAAGACAAGAGCGTTTACGGTTACGTCAATCTGTGGGCACAGTCCATTTCCTACTGGACGACTACAGGCGGCAAGGACTTTATCAGCTATGATACCAATACCAGCAAGTTCACCTCCAACATTGGCAGCAAAGCTTTAAGCGACTCCCTGACCTTCTTCCTGACCATGACCGATAAGGGTTATATGGATAAGACTCTGCCTTACGGACCCGATACTTTCAAGGCCGGCAAGGCGGCAATGTTCTCCTGCATCGCTTATCAGATGTTCAAGGATTCCAACTCCCGTTTCGACGAAATGACCGACGAAATCGATGCCGTTCCGTTCCCGATGCCCAAGGGCAAACAGCAGGTCGCTTTGATGGACGCTTCCGCGTTCGGTATCCTGCAGGGTGCCAAAAATCCGGAAGGCGCGATCGAATTCTTAAAATACTTCCTGGATCCGCGTAACTATCCGAAGGCGGACAATTTCATCAACGCCAACCTGAAAGACACCTACGGCAAGGTTTCTCAGATGAAGAAACTGATCCCGTATACCCGCGGCGTTCTGGACGGTGCCGGTCTGGTCGACTATTCGCCGATGTCGCAGTTGATCTGTAAGAGTGACGTCGGTCAGGTCAAAGCAACGCTCGAAAAATATAAGAGCAGTTACGACATCAGCATCAACAAGATCAATCAGATGGTTTCGCAGGCAAAATAATAGCATTTGTTATTCCCGCCGTCGCTGACGGCGGGAAATAAAGGAGTAATTATGAAAACAAGAATACAGCGTTTTCCGAAAATCGGGTTGACAGTGCTGTGTATTGTGGCTATTCTGGCGGCTTATTTTCCGTTCAGTTTGCTTTCCTCGCCGGTTTCCGCCGACACCTATACCCGTCAGGAACTGGATTTTGAAGATCCTGACGATTTCGGGTTTTCTTCGGATTCCGCGTTAAGTCTTGACGGTTTGCCGCAACAGGACGGTTATCTGTTCGGTCAGAATACTTCCGAAAGTACGCAGCAGATCGTTTTGAACTGCCCGGTCATCGCCGGGGAAATGAATACGGTCGGTTTTGACTTTTTGATTTCCGAAATGCCGTCGGAAGGCAACCTGATCTTCACGACCGAAATCGCGGACGGAACGACGACCGTTTCTTCCCAGCAGATGAAGATGACGGTGTATACCGAAGTCGAAAAATGGTATCATTATGAAACCGACGTCATTCCGAAAACAAAGAATGTTACGCTGAATTTTTCCCTGGTGGCCGGCGTCGAAGTGCTTTTCGACAATCTGGAAACGATCGACGGCAACGGTAAGACCGATAAAATCGACGCTGAGACCGCGGCGGGCAATTACCTGTATTTTGACTGGGTATTGAAAAATGAAACGGCGCAGGTCCGTAAGGACAACCGTCTGTTCCGCATTAAATGCCCGGATAATATCAACGGCGGAAAAAACAGTCATTATTTCGCATTCAGTTTCAAGCAGGGTGACGATGAATCAACGGCACTTTCCAAAAAACTGACGGTGAACAAGAATTATAAACTCCGTTTCGATTATTACTATCTGGAAAACAACGGAAAAGGGGTCAGTACCGAAGAAGTAAAACTTCGTATCGCGAATAACGCTACCAGTGACAAGGGCAGTCTGAACACTTCCTTTGATCTGACGGCAAATCAGCCGAAATTTGAAACGTGGTACACCTACGAAACCGAATTCACCGCCAAGAACCGTCAGACGACCTATTGGACGATCGAAGTCGGCGCCGGGGTTTCGCTGTATATCGATAACGTGGAATTTGTCGATGCCGTGACCGGTGGCGTTGTGCTGGCGGCTGATTTCAGCAACGATTATGCCATCACGGTCGCTTCCTATACGGAACGCAGTATTTATGCCATTGAAAACGGTCCGGACGTTTACGTTGTAAAGGACTGGGTGGCTTCGGTCATCAATAACAAATCGGCAAAGTCCTATACCTATATCAATGATTTCAACCTTTCCGAAAAACTGGATGCCAATAAAAAATATAAGATCAGCATGGATGCCTTTATCGGCAGAAACGCCAAAACGCTGATCGGAAAAGATAAAAACACCAAAAACTTTGAAATCGAATTCGGTTCAAAGATAATAAGCACCCGGAATATCGGCGATCTGGGTACGGACGAATGGCAGACCTTTACCACACCGGAATTCCAGCCGGCCGGGTTCGATCTGTGCATCCGCGCCTATCAGGGACTGATCGCGTATTTCGACAATATTCAGATCATTGATGCCGCTACGAACAAGGCGGTCGTGACCTGTAAGATCGAACGGATCAATACGGGAACGTATGACGTTTCCTATAACCTGGTCGGCGAAAAAATGAATCGCCGTTCGGTGCGTGCGGGTCTGGCGAAAAACAGATTACTGCATATCAATACCCCGATACGCTCCAAAATGGATCACGTTTTGGATATCCGCTTTGACACACCGGATCTGCCCGGAAAATTAGTTGTCGGTCAGAAGTACCTTTTCACGGCGGATCTCTACTATTTCGACAACGGTTATACCGCTGCTTATGACGGCGGTGAAATGCACAACAACTTCCCGACAATGCGTGTCGGCAGCGGTAACGGCCAGTACTGTGAAGTCTTCCGTACCGACCGCCGCACCTACGGAATGGGCAGTGGTACGGGACAACAGCCGTACGGGCAGTGGTTCCAGGTAAAGGGCGGCTCTTACGGTATCAATCAACCGTTTGTGTGCGGGGATTCCAGTGATAACGTTTATTACAACACCATGGGTGTCAAGGTCTGGTGCGGTACCGAAGTCTATATTGATAACATGACCGTTACCGATCTGAAAGGTAATATTGTTTATCAGATCGACTTTGAAGACGAATCCATGTCTTATGTCTGCTGGGACGAATCGGTGGGTGACAATGAAAAGGTCGCTCCGGTGCCGAAAGGTTCTTTCAGCATCGAGGCCGGTCCGGAAGTCGCTTATGGCGAAGTTCCTCCTGCGACTGATTACGCGGTCCATGCTTCATCCGATACGGTCAAGGTGATCGACGAAGAATTCAACAACTTGAAACCGGATATCGATTACCGTGTTTCTTTCAACTATTATATGAAGTCCGCCGCCGACAGTGATGAGTTATTCTCGCTTTACGCCGTCAAAGACGGATCCAATGAAAGCTGCGGTCTTGCCGGCACGGTCAAAGCCGGTTCCAACCGCACGGCCGAACGCTGGGAAAAAGCGTCTTATATCGCAAAGCTTTCCGATCTTGCCGACGGTCTGGCGATCAAGGCAGCACCGGGAACGTCGGTCTATATTGACGATATCGTCATTTCCGATTACGAATTCGGCGGTACCGTCGCGAACGTACCTTTTACCGCGTCTACCGTTGTTCAGAAACTGGACGACAGTTCGGTCCCGATCAGCAAGGACGCTCCCTCCAAACTGAAAATGGTCAAGGTCACCGAACCGAAACTGTCCATGGGTTACCTGCGCGCTGTCGCGGATAAAAATGCCGCGAAGACCGGTAAGTTAGGTGCCGTGAACGGTAAAATCAAACCGGAAACCAACTGCAAGTATGAAGTGGAGTTTCCCTACTATCAGGCGCGTGAATCGGCATCCGGCAACACGTTGTTTACGGTCGGTACCGATCCGAACATTGTTTTGGCCGGATCAAGCGAGGCGATCCTGACGGTCAGAAACGGCGTTGAAGGCGAGTGGAAAACCGCGTCTTTCTTGTTTGAAATCGGCAAAAACGCCACCGGATCGGCGTCGGATGACTGGATGATCTTCAACATTTCCGCAGGCGCGGCAGTATATATCGACGACCTGTCGGTCACCAAATATCTGGAAGAAACCAACGAAGAGATCGGCGTGCTCGATTTTGAAAAGGCGGATTCGACCAAATACGTCGCTATGACCGAACACAGTGCCCGTCTGACCAAGTCCGAAATCATCAAAAAGGGCTTCCAGGATAACGGAAGCGGCGGTTATCTGTATATCGAAAATTCAGACGCCGTCAGTGCCGATGTTGCCTTTGTTGAACTGAAAAACATTCAACTGAAAACCAATACGAATTATGCCCTTACGTTTGATTACTGCTCCAAAAAAGCGACCGGCGCGGTATATGCGTTCGCGTTCGGCACACAACATCTGGAACCCGAAACCAACAGTGTAAAAAGTCATTATGACTACTATAACAACGTTGAAAAGGGTTGGAGCTCCAAAACGATCTATTTCTCGACCACGAAGATGGTCCCCGCGGCGAACTATTTCAGGGTCGGTGTATACGGCGGTCAGGAATTGCTGTTTGACAATTTCACTTTGCGTGAGGTCGTTTCGCCGACACCGGTCAAAGAAAGAGTTTTGACGTTTGATGAGGAAGATCCGACGATCTATCCGTCAACGACCGGCTTCCGCCGTGTTACCAACGCCGAAATCAAGAAGCTCTATCCGAAACTTGCTTCGACGATCGGCGAATCCAAAGGTTTCCTGTACGGTTACAGCAACGAACCGCGTCAGGACAGAGCCCTCAATTACGATATCCACGGTATCGCGCTGCGCAGTCACTCGGAATATAACATCAACGTCCGGTATATGATTCTGAATCACGATACCAACCCGGATGATGAATACACGTTTGACCATTATTGCGCGCTGGGTACCAACTACGGTATGGCGGGCAGCTGGTCGATGAAGACCTTTGTCAGCAAGATCAACGACCATCAGTGGCGGACGATGACCCTTTCCATCGTTACCGAAGAGGTCGTTCCGGACATTGCCTACTTTGTTATTCCGCTTTATTACGGTTGTGACGTGCTGTTTGACAACTTTACGGTAACCGAAGTCGCGAACTACGAAGACAGTCTGTACTGCGAAGATCTGTATTCGCAGTTGGATAACTATGATTTTGAATCCAAGATCACCAAAGCCAACTGGGCTCCGCTTTCCGACGGTATGAAGGTCGTTTCCGATCCGGGCGACAGCGGTCGTAAGGCCAATAAGCACGTGATGCAGATCAGCGGCGACGCGCTGGATGGCTCTACCTATTTCCGCAGATTCCCGCTGGTCACCAACAACAACTATATTCTGTCTTTGTGGGTCAAGGCCGATCCCGACAGCGATATTACGGTCGGCGTTTACGGTAACGCGGGCGGAAAGAACTTTAAGGATCTGTTCCTGACCGAAGACGGAAATATTCCGTTCGGGCGTGACGGCAAGTGGCACCGTGTCAATATTGCTTTCGGTTCCGGTATTTACGATGAGGGATTCCTGCTCATCACCGGTACAAAGGGCAATATCCGCATTGACGATGTCGATCTTTATTTTGCTTCGCAAGGCATCTCTTCGTTGAGTGTAGTTGAGAAAAGGACGGCCAAACTGATGGTCTTGCCGGCACTCAGCTTTGATATCATTCATCAGCAAAATATCGAAGAAGAGGAAGATCCCGCGCCCGAAACACCCACGACTTATAAAACCGTAACCAAAACGAATACTGAAACAGTCCGGGAACTGGTACCGGAAACCTGTTACCGCACTGATACCAGTCTGACCACATGGGAAGAAGTTGTGGAAGACGCAGTCACGTATAAGCCCGAATACGGCAAGCGTGTCCGCAAGACCGTGACCGAATCCGGCGGTGATTTTTCTGCCGGTGCCTACATCTGTATCGCCGCGGTCATCGTTTTGGTTTTAAGTCTGGCGGCATTTTTCCTGCTTCTGTTTTTGGGTAAAAAGAAAAAATCGGGGGGTGCAGAGGAATGAAAAGCAGATTAACCGCACTGGTATTAGCCGCGCTCATCGTTTTTTCAGCGATCGCCTGCACGACCGGTTCTTCTTCGGATGACGGTACTACCGCTTCGCAGGGCAAAAACAATGTTGTCGTTGCCGAAAAAAGCTATACCGAAAAGACCGTTACCACTACCAAAAAAGGCGAGGTCAACGAAGTTACCGTACCTTACGAGCGCAAGAAACTGGTAGAAAAAGAGGTCACCGAAGAAATTACCGAAAAAGTTCCCATAAAAAAAGATAAAGATCTTCCGGACGAGAAGCCGAAAAAAGAACCGCAGAATACTACCGAAACGGGTTACTTGCCCGATGAGGTGGTTTCGCTTTCGATCAATAACAGCAAGGCGGTTTCCAACAACTGGCTGGGACTCAATTCGGTTTATCAGGGATTCATTTTCATTCCGGATGCTACCAAACTGGGGCGTTCCTATAACCAGAAAATGCTGGAACGTGAACTGAAACGTATTGACGAAATGGATATTTCGCTGATCCGCTCCTATTTTGAACCGTCCTACGCCTATGTCGGCGGAAATGTGAACGATCCGTCTTCGTGGGATTTCAGCAAGAAAAATCCGAACATGATGTATCTGTATCAGTGGCTTGATGCGTTGAAGAAACGCAATATCGTTGTTGCGCTGAACATGGGCTGGAGCGCCGGCGATCTGTATTATGAACATACTTCGATCAGCGTAAACAATCCGTTTTTCGGTTGCCGGTTCAGTGACGTTGTCAACGGTTACGCCTACTGGTATGCCGAATCGCTGAAATGGATCATTGATAAATACGGATATACCAACGTTCAGTACACGGTCAACCTGACCGAGCCGCTTTATTATGAATACAGCGCCCAGAAACGTCAGGAATTGAATTATCGCGCGGATATTTCGGTCGAAAACAAGGTTTACGCCAAAAATCCGGTGATGAAAGGCGTCCCGATGTATATGGCCAAGATCGGGGAAAAGGATTACGTCTGTAACGCCAAAACCTGCTATTCCAAGGAAATGGATGAAGATTACAAATACATCCATGCCTTCCCGGATTTCTATGATATCAAGACCGGGGCAAAGGTCAACCTGACGAAAAAGCAGAAGTTGACTGCCCGCTTGTATACCACCTGGGATATGTGGCTTGTAATCATCAAAGCCGCGGACAAGGCGGCCAAAGCGAACGGTATGCGCAAAAAGGTCCGGTTTGTCGGACCGGATGTTGCGTTCGGCGGAACGATCCACATGTCGTATGAAAAAGGTGTGGTGACCGGGAAACAGCCCGAAATGAAGCCGGAAGACGATATCCAGTGGTGGATCGACCACGCGGACGACGTCATCGACGTTTACTCTTTCCACTATTATCTGCCGAACTGGCCCGGAATCGGCGCGCCTCAGAACGCGACGTTCTATGACGACAACTATTTTATGTATAAGATGTATTTCGACCGGTTCGTGGAGACGATCAAACCCACCGGAAAAGCCATGTGGTTCGATGAATTCAACTATAATACCGATACCGGCGAAAACCGTCAGCATTACGACGATATCGTTGCCGAAAACCCGATGAATCCGGGACAGTTGGCACAGGCGACCGTCGCGATGATGAACAGCGGTATTGAAACGGGTCTGACCTGGCAGCTGTTTGATACGGTCTGGCCCTACCGTGACGGTTCCGGTGACGAATTCGTTTCCGGTATTCACGTTATCGGTATGGCACCTGCCATGTGTAAATCGTCTGTTCCGTATATTTCGTATTACGGCTTTACGCTGTTGACGAAATACTGCGGCATGATGGGATCTAAGACATTCTGCGGTGAAAGTTCCGACGGCGTCAACCTTTCCATGGTCGAATATCAGAAAAAGGGCAAGACCTACCATTCGATCATCGTTGTAAATACCAACGTCACCGAACGTCCGGTGGATATCACCCTTTCCAAGAGTCTCGGCGGTGTGAAGATGTACCGTTACCTTTATAACCCGTTTGAGGTTATGGCGGACAGCAGCGCGACCATGATCGACGCCGACATCTGCTTCAAGGGAACGAAGAACGAATTGCGTGATGTTGTTCCGGCCCTTTCTTTCGCGATCTATTCGACGGAATATCACGTGGATAACTGATTTGTATAGAGGTTGAGATTATTTTGACCAAAGTGAATTTAGAAATAGATAATACCCGCTGCGTCCAGGAACATTTCCTGGGCGTCAACGCGGTGTATCACGCTTTCGCGTTTTGTCCCGATGATTCCGGACGCGCCTATACGCCCGAAGAATGCGAGATCGAGATGGAGCGCGTAACAAAATCCGGTTTGAAGATCGCCCGTACTTATTTTGAATTTCCTCCCTATGAAAACGGAAAATGGAATTGGGAAGACGCGAACGTGCGGGGGGTCTATCGCTGGCTGGAAGAAATGAAAAAGCGCAATGTCACAGTCGCGCTGAATCTCGGCTGGTGGCTGGCGTATAATATTTTCCTGGCGAATGAATATCCGTTCCGCGACGACGATCCCGCCGTTGCGGCGGATCGCTTCGGTGCCTATGTCAGCGAAGCCGTCAACGAAATCATCGTCAAACGCGGATTTGATAATATCAAGTACATTTTTCTGTTTACCGAACCGAACGGCAGTACGCGTGAACTGAAACGGATTTTCGGGTTTGAAAGCGAATTTGAACCGTACGGATTGTGCGCCCGGGCGGCGCACCGTCATTTGACGGAAGACGGCTTGCGCTCTCTGGTGAAACTGGTCGGCCCCAACGCCGGACAACCGGCAAGTGACCGTCCCGAAATGCTGGAATGGTGCGTGGAAAATCTCCACGATGAACTGGATGTTTTCACGACCCACTGCTATCTGGACGTGGACTATTCCGAACAACCCGAATGGGAAGCGTTCTCCGGCGACTACTGCCTGCGTTTCCCGATACCGGGCTTCCGCGCACAGCAGCGTGTGGACCTGGAACCGAATACCGAATATGAAGCGTCGGTATGGGCAAAGGCAACCGGTCTTACCGATCCGGTCAATGACAAGCGCGGCTTTTTCCTCGGCGCGTTTCACGTGCCGTGGTGCGAAAAAGGTTTGATCCGCACCATTACCGCCGGCGGAGACGGGGTCAGTTATCTGACCGACAACAGCGTGGTCAATATCCCCGCCACCGAAATGTCGGACGAATGGAAACAGTATAAAATGCGCTTCCATTCGGGCGATCATACGTTTGGTTATTTCGGCATTTATCACGACATCCCCGAAGAGGGTACCGTCGGTTATTACGATCTGGCATCGCTGAAAAAGGTCGGGGATGACCGCGAACTGCTGGACAACGGCGATTTTGAGGTGGTCGGCTCGACCGCGTGGCTGGTTTATGAGTACGGCTTCGGCGGAAAGAACGATCCGCTGGGTGAATACTATTTCTGGTATCATACCGCCGAAAGTTTCAAAAAGCCGGTCCCCGCGGATAAGGACTTCTGGTTTGACGAGTATAACACACGTCTGCTGGATCCGAACGAACTGCCGCGCAAAGGTCTTTCTTTTGCGTCGGCGCAGGCGGGCTTTATGAACGCCGGTGTCAACAGTTCACTGCTGTGGACGATCTTCGATCAGCAGTGGCCGAATAACCATTGGGACGGATTCGACACCTTTGTGGACGGCGATCATCGCTGCGGCACCATGCCGAATATTCACCGCTGTAAAGAACCGTATCCCGATTATTACGCGATCACATTGATGACCCGCTATTTGGGCGATATGGATTCCAAAGTTTTTGCCGGTTCCGCCGGTGACGGGATCTGCACGTCCTGCGTCCGTTCCTCGAACGGTCACCTGGCGGTACTTGCCGTCAACGTTTCGTTTGAGGAAAAAGAGATCTC
>JAZUFP010000019.1:0-2257 GCA_045640765.1 Acutalibacteraceae bacterium | reverse complement strand
CATTGCCTTTCATTAATACTTTGTTAGCCATATTTCCTCACCTTTCCACCTTGATAATACAGTCGGGACACATGGTCGCGCAGAACGCGCAGCCGATGCAGGCATCCGGATTGATTGCTTCGACCGGATGATGTCCTTTTTTGTTGATCTTATCCTTGGCCAGTCCGAGGACCGCTTTGGGACAAACATCAACGCAAAGTCCGCAACCTTTACAGTTATCGGTTTTGAATGTTAACTTTGCCATTTTGGTACAACTCCCTTTTTTACATTCTTCATTCAATTTTTGCTTGCAGATTCAAGGGAAAAAGGTCGGGGATCTTTCCGTCCAGTTCCCGTGCGACCGCGCTTTCGGCGCAGGTCATTTTGATGGGCAATCCGGTAATTTCGGACACGGCTTTGGCGTACTCCGCCGAAGCGAGGACCTGCTCCGCCGTGGTCTCCCGTCCCAGATTGGTATTATTGACGATCGCGGTAAACGGGATGCCGCCGGCATACTCGATTTCCCGCAATACTTCCAGTGTTTCGTCCGCCGTCCGCGTCAGCGGGCGGTTGCCGTTGATGACAAACAGCATTTCATAATCGTTTTCTTCCAGAATGGCCGGCGCCAGCCGTCCCAGCGCCAGCGCGCCGCGGTCATCACCGCCGACGTCAATGACGCAGGTCAGCGAACGGTCATCGGTAATGGCGTACATTTCCTGCGGCAGTGCCGGAATGTCCACGTTACTGCCGGCATAGGGCGAAATGATCAGCCGGATATCCCGCCGGCGCAGTTCGTCGGCGCTGTCCCCCGTGCGAAAGTACGGGTTGACGATATCCAAGTCGGCGATCGCGACCCGGTCCCGGGTTTCCCGCAGGCGGTAGGCGTAATTCAGCGCGATATTGGTCTTGCCGCTGCCGTAATGTCCGCAAAACAACGTAATACGTTTGGCTTCCATGTTTTCACCTTACAGTTTGTTGCGCTGGATCTTACCGCTGACTGTTTTAGGCAGACTTTCACGGAATTCCACGATACGCGGATATTTATACGGCGCGGTATTCTTCTTAACGTAGTTCTGAATCTCTTTTTTCAGTTCCTCGGTGCCCTCGGTGTCCCGGACCAGTACGATACTGGCCTTGACCACCTGACCGCGCACCTCGTCGGGCGCGGCGGAAACACCGCATTCCAGTACGTAGGGCAGTTCCATGATCACGCTTTCGATCTCGAACGGCCCGATACGGTAGCCGGAAGATTTGATAACATCGTCGATACGGCCGACGTACCAGTAGAAACCGTCTTCATCCTTCCACGCGACGTCACCGGTATGATAATACCCGTCATGCCACGCTTCATTGGTCTTTTCGGGATCGTTGTAATACCCGACCGACAATCCGCAGGGGAAACCGTTTTTGATATCGATCACGATCTCGCCCGTTTCACCGACCGCGACGTCGTTGCCGTCCGGATCGACCAGATGCACGTCATAGATCGGGGCGGGTTTGCCCATAGACCCGATCTTATGCGGCGCGCCGATCAGGTTGCCGATGACCATGGTGGTTTCGGTCTGACCGAAGCCCTCCATGATCTGCAACCCGGTGCATTTTTCAAACTGGCGGTAAACTTCGGGGTTGAGCGCTTCGCCGGCGGTCGTCATGTGCTTGACCGAGGACAGATCGTACTTGGAAATGTCCTGCTTGACCAGCATACGCAGAATGGTCGGCGGCGCGCAGAACGTCGTAATATGATATTTTTCAAACATCGGCAGGATATCCGCCGCGTTGAAACGGTCAAAGTCATAAACAAAGGTTGCCGCTTCGCACATCCACTGACCGTACATTTTTCCCCACATCGCTTTTGCCCAGCCGGTATCCGAAATCGTCAGATGCAGACCGTTCGGATCGACGTCGTGCCAGTATTTCGCGGTATGGAAATGACCCAGCGCGTATTTATAATTGTGCGCCGCGATCTTGGGATAACCGGTCGTGCCGGAGGTAAAGAACATCAGCATGAGATCTTCGCCGCCGGGGGACTGTTCGTCACGGTAATAGTGCGCGCTGTAAAGCGGATATTCCTCGTCAAAACTGCGCCAGCCCGCACGCGTGCCGTTGACGATCAGTTTATGTTCCAGATCCGGACAGCTTTGCGCCGCGATATCCGCCTGCCCCGCGCTGTCACCGTCCGCCGTGCAGATGATGGCCTTGACGCCGGCCGCCTTGAACCGGTATTCAAGGTCGTGCGCCTGTAACTGGCAGGTCGCCGGAATGGCGATGGCGCCCAGTT
>JAZUFP010000018.1:0-7313 GCA_045640765.1 Acutalibacteraceae bacterium | reverse complement strand
ATAGATCCACCCAAGCAAAAAACCAAGAACGGTCTGGAAACCGTCTGCGGCGGCGTTTGGCGGTATACCGTCACCGTCCCCGAAGATGTATCTTTGATCGAGTAACAGATCCGCTCAAAAAGCAGAAAGATATCCTGAACGGATTAGTATAACATATAGAGGGAAAAATCATGAGCAAATCAATCAGCACGTTTTTATCCGACGGCATCGATATACCGAAGAACGGTCGGGACGGCGATTACGTCTATAAGATCGCCGGCGGTAAAAAGTTAAGTATCACTTTTCTGGAACCGAAGAAAAAGGTTTACGAAAAGGCACCCGTTTACTTTATTATCACCGGCGGCGGCTGGAAAAAGTCTGTCCGTCAGGATATTATCGGATTTTCGCAGATCTCCTGCGACGCCCTTTCGGAAAAGGGTTTTGCCATCGTTTCGGTCGAATACCGGATCGGTGAGGTCGATGACGTTGTATTAAGTGACATTATCAGCGACTGTTTTGACGCACTGCATTATATCAATTATTTTTCGGACGTGTTGAACATCGATATGCAGAAAATCGTCCTGTCCGGTCATTCCGCCGGTGCGCACCTGGCTTTGATGCTGGCTTATGCCGCGCCGGGAATTTTTCCCTGCGCTTATTGCGCGGAAAAGGAATATACGGTCACTTCCGTGGCGGCCATGTCTCCGCCGACGACCCTCCGTGTGGAGGGCGTTCCCGAAACGCTTTGGTTTTCGACCGACGATCTTTTTGAAGGGTGCAACACCGACGCTGAAAGAGCAAAGGTCAGTCCGCTGTCTTACGTGACCGCGAATGTGCCGAAAACCATACTTTTTGCCGGCACAAAGGATCCGCTGGTTTATCCCATATCCTCGCAGCTGCTTTATGATGAACTGGTTTCCTGCGGCGTGGAATGTAAACTGGTTTTGTCCGAAAACAGCGGACACTGCTATGAAAAATTGGCCGATGAGGCGGAACCGTCTATTCCCATGTCCGAAGTACAGCAAATGATCGTTGATTTTGTGTCTTGACAAGCCCGGAACGGTGTAATATGCTGTATTTGTTCCATTCGGTGTTTAAGTTGCGTTTATAAAAGAAAGGGATGCGCTTTATGAGTCAAATTAAAATCGGCTGGTCGGAAGTCAGTATTACACCCGACAGGAAAATTTTACTGACGGGTCAGTTTTACGAACGGGTTTCGGAATATGTTGAAACCCCCATTACCGTTACCGCTATGGCGGTAGAATGCGGTGGAGAACAGATGGTGATCTGTTCCTGTGACCTGACCGGTATCGGCAAGACGCTGATGGCCGGGGTACGTGCCGCGGTCAAAGGGAAAATTGATCTGGATCCCATGAAGATCATGCTGAATGCCACACATACGCATACGTCACATACCTATACGTTGGAAAACAAAGCAACCAGCGGCTCTACGCTGGATATTCTGAAAAAATATATCCCCGAAAACGTGACCTATATTCCGGCGGCGGTTTCAACCGACGTCATGGATCCCGATGACGCGCTCGCCTTTTTGGTGGAACGGGTCTCGCAGGCGGTCATTGCCGCGTGGAATAACCGTAAACCCGCTTTGTACGCCTGCGGCTTCGGTCGTGTGGCGGTCGGCATGAACCGCCGTGTCTGCTATGATGACGGCAGCGCCAAAATGTGGGGCGACGCCAACTCCGCCAACTTCACCGCGTTGGAAGGCGGAAACGATAACGGCATGGAATTGCTGTTCACCTATGATAACGACAAGAAACTGACCGGTGTGGTCGCCAATATCGCCTGCCCGTCGCAGGTCGTGGAACAGCGCAGTTTCATTTCGTCCGACTACTGGGGTAAGGTCAAAAAGAACCTGCGTGCCAAGTACGGGGAAGATTTGTTTGTTCTCGCTCTGTGCGCCGCCGCGGGAGATCAGTGCCCGCGTGATCTGGTGCGTTGGGTTGAACCCGAAACACCGATCAAGGACCCCAATGTCATCCGCGTGAATCCCATTGATCACCGTGCCGACGGGTCTATGTTCGATATTCAGGGTACCGTTCGTATCGGCCGCCGTATTGCGACAGAAATCGAAGCGGCGCTGGAAGAAGTCAGTGAATACTGTTCCGACGCGCCGTTTGAACATATCGTCAAACAGATGGATCTGCCGCTGCGCCGTGTCACCCCCGCCGAACGGGACGCCGCCGAATGCGCGATCCGTGAGTTTATCCGCAACGCCGGGGATACCGTCGATTATATGGATACCGCGGCGATGCACGTTCACGCCGGTACGCTGGCACGGTTTGATTTTCAGCAAACGCATGATATCCACACCATTGAAGCGCACTATATCCGTTTGGGCGATATCGTGATCGCCACCAATCCGTTTGAACTGTTTTTGGATTACGGCAATCAGATCCGTGCCCGCTGTAAGGCAAAACAAAGTTTTCTGATTCAGCTTTGTTGCAGCGATGACGGCTATTTGCCGACCGAAAAGGCCGAACAGGGCGGCCATTACAGCGCCTACGTTTCCAGCGGTACGGTAGGTCACGTCGGCGGCGAAATGTACGTCCGTGAAAGTTTAACGATTTTAAATAAAATGATGGAATCAGAGTAATTGACAAACACAGGAAAATATCCGCGGTTTGCCCGGTTACGGATAATACGTGGTCAACCTGACGGACGAAAAACCGGATCTGTCACAGACGGTCTTTAAGAATAATCGACTTGTGGATTGATTTCCGGCTCGGCCTGTGCCGTGTTCGGGATATAATAAATGATCTTGCAAATTCAAACTGCGAAAAGGGATGTTTTTATGAGTCAAATCAAAATCGGCTGGTCGGAAGTGGATATCACGCCGACACAAAAAATCAATCTTGCCGGCCAGTTTTACGAACGGATCACCAACGTGGCGGAATCGCCCATCACCGTAACGGGACTGGCGATCGAAAGCGGGGAAGAGCAGTTGATCATCTGTTCCTGCGATATTGCGGTCGTCTGCCGGAATCTGCAAACGCTTGTCAGACAAAAAGTGTGCGGGGTTCTGCCGGTTCCAACGGACAAAATCATTCTGCACGCAGTTCATAATCATACTTCTTATTCTTATACCGAAAAAGATGTTTATACCGATACCGCCGCGCAAATACTGGAACGTGTTTTGCCGGAAGATATGCGGTACGAATCGTTTGTCAGCGATGATGAATGTATGGATCCCGACGATGCGCTGCAATTCCTCGCGGAAAAAATCAGCGAAGCGGTCGTCGAAGCTTGGGAAAACCGCCGGGAAGGGTATTATGCCAACGCTTTCGGCCGGGCGGCTGTCGGATTCTGCCGCAGGGTCTCTTATGATGACGGAAGCGCCCGTATGTGGGGCGATACGAACATGGCGAACTTTGAAGCCCTTGAAGGCGGAAACGATTCCGGCATGGAATTGCTTTATACCTTTGACGGAAACCGGAAACTGACCGGGGTCGTCGCCAACGTTGCCTGCCCGGCGCAGATCATGGAACAACGCAGTATGATCTCGGCCGATTATTGGGGAAAAGTCAAGGAAAATCTCCGTAAAAAATACGGTGAAGATCTGAAAGTATTGGGGCTGTGTTCGGCCGCCGGGGATCAATGTCCGCGCGATCTTGTGCGCTGGGTGGAACCGGAAACTCCGATCGATGACCCGAACGTGATCCGGGAAGATCCGCTTGACCGGAACGCCGACCCGTCCATGTTCGACATCAGCGGATTAAAGGTCGCGGGACGAAGGATCGCCAATGAAATTTCCGCGGTTTATGAAGAAACACCGCTTGTTTTGAAAAACGACGACCTGCTGATCCACGAAACGGTCGAGTTAAAATTACCGCTTCGCCGTGTGACCATCCGTGAACGCGATGAAGCCCTTGAAAAAATCAATAACTTTGCGAAAAATAACGCGGGAAAGACCCTTGATTATAAAGACGAGGCGGCACTGTTCATTTATGCCGGAACGCTGGCACGGTATGAAAGTCAGCAGAAAACCGAACTGATCCCTGCCGAAGTACACGTTGTTCGTCTGGGGGATATTGCCATTGCCACCTGCCCGTTTGAACTGTTCCTGGATTACGGCAATAAGATCCGCGCCAGAAGTTTTGCCAAACAAACTATTCTGATCCAACTTGCCTGCGGCTCCGGTGGATATCTGCCGACCGAAAAGGCGGAAAAAGCCGGGCATTACAGCGCCTATGTTTCCAGCGGCGTGACCGGTCACGAGGGCGGCAACCTGTTGGTACGGGAACTCCTGTCACGAATCAACGCAATGTTCGAGGAAAAATAAGTCAATTTGATTGTTAAAGAAGGAAATTAATTATGAATCAGCAATTACTGTTAAGCACCGCGGCGCAAAACGCCGTTCAATCAGGCGTAAGACGGATGTTTGAACTGGCAAAGAATTATGATGACGCCATCAATCTGACGTTGGGCGAACCGGGTTTTACCACCCCGCAGCATATTATCGACGCCGGTATCAAAGGGTTGGAATTGGGAAAAACCAAATACACCCCGAACGCCGGGATCCCGGAATTGCGAAAAGCGATCGCATGGAAACTGCTTCATGAAAACGGGATCAAATGTGATCCCGACAAGAATCTGATCGTCACCGCGGGCGCGACGCAGGCGCTGATGCTGGTGATGGTGACGCTGGTCAACCCCGGTGACGAAGTGATCCTGCAAGGCCCGAACTGGCCGGATTATCGCGGACAGATCGATATGGTCAACGCCAAGGCCGTTTACGCGCAGGTCAGCGAGGAAAACGATTTCAAAATGACGGCGGATATCATCGAACCGCTGATCACCGAAAAAACCAAACTGATCATTATCAATTCACCCTCGAATCCGACCGGCGGCGTGCTGGACGAAAACGATCTGAAAGAGATCGCCGAGTTGGTGAAAAAACATAAGATTTTTATTATTTCCGACGAGCCGTATGAACTGTTGGCGTATGACGGGTTCAAGCAGAAAAGTCTGGCATCGTTCCCGGGACTGGAAGATTACGTCATTACCGTCAACAGTCTGTCCAAAACCTATGCCATGACCGGATTCCGCGTCGGGTATATCTGTGCCAATGAACGCATTACCGAAAATCTGATCAAACTGCATGAAAATATGATCGCCAGCGTGCCGGAACCCATGCAGATGGCGGCGATCGAGGCCCTGTATCACGGTCAGGAAGACGTGGCGTATATGGTGAAAGAATACGATAAAAACCGTCATTTGATCGTTGACGGATTAAACCGTGTCAACGGTTTTTCCTGCCTCTGCCCCAAGGGCGCGTTTTACGTTTTCCCGAATATTACGGGATTCGGGATGAGCTCGGTGGACGCGGCGGAGTACATTCTGGAAAAGACGCACGTCGTGACCGCACCGGGAAGCGCGTTCGGTCCCGGCGGCGAGGGCTTTATCCGCATTTGCTACGCTTCTTCGTACAATGATCTGCAAGAAGCGATCCGCCGTTTTGAAAAAGCATTCGGCACGAAATAAGGATGTGTTTGTGTTGGTGAAATATGTTGATAAGGACTACCTGATCCAAACCAGAAGACAACTGCACCGCTGTCCCGAAATCGGATATGATCTGCCGAAAACGTCGAAACTGGTCGGGGAAAAACTGCGCGAGATCGGGCTGGAATATACAGACCGGTACGCACCGTGCAGTCTTGTTTGCGATATCAATCCCGAAAAGACAGGGAAAACGATCGCCTTGCGGGCGGATATGGACGCTTTGCCGATTACGGAAAAAACGGGTCTGCCGTTCGCTTCCGAACATGAAGGATATATGCACGCCTGCGGACACGATACCCATACCGCCTGCCTGCTTGCGGCGGCAAAAGTGCTGTACGGGATGCGGGACCGGATCCCGTGCAGAGTCCGTTTGATCTTTCAGCCGAATGAAGAGGGCGCCGAAAGCGCGCCTGCGCTGATGATCCGCAACGGAATACTCGACGGCGTGGATATGATGATCGCCCAGCACGTCACGTCCGATCTTGACAGCGGTAAGATCGGCATACACAAAGGGCCGTTTATGGCTTCGTGCCGTAACTTTACCGTGACGGTTTTCGGAAAAACCGCCCACGCCACCGTTCCGCAAACCGGTTCGGACGCATTGACGGCGGCGGTAAATATCTATAACAATATCCAGACGTTGGTCACCCGTCAGATCGATCCGACGGAAAACTGTGTCTGCTCGATCGGGGCGTTCCATTCGGGCAATTCCCATAACGTGGTACCCGATACGGCCGAAATGAAAGGAACCATTCGCACCTATGATGCCAAAGTGGACCGTTTCCTTTTTGATTCTGTTCGCAGAATCGCCGAATCGTGCGCGGAACTGTCGGGATGCACCTGTAAGATCGAATCTTCGGAATATCTGTCCTGCCTGATAAACGACTCCGCGTTATGCGACGACATCCGGACTTCTGCCGGAAAAATCGTCGGGGATGAAAATGTTGAAGAAATGGCGGCAATGATGAGCAGTGAGGATTTTGCGGATTTTTCCGTTCGCGTACCGTCAATATATTTTTATACCGGCGTGGGGCAGGGACCGAAATGTGAACGACCGAAATTCCATAATAATAATTTTGCTCCCGATGAAAACGCGCTTGAAAACGCGGCAAATCTCCTTGTTCAATTTGTGTTGGATCAAGCGAGCAAATGAAAGGTGATCCTATCATGAAACAGTATTTGTTGCCCAAAGAGGACACTTATTTCAAATGAAAGGTGATTCTATCATGAAACAGTATTTATTGCCCAAAGAGGGAACTTATTTCAAAGCCAATCTGCACTGCCATTCCGACTATTCCGACGGGCGGCTGTCACCGGAAGAAATTAAGCAGATCTATAAAGCGCGCGGTTATTCCGTTGTGGCGTTTTCGGATCACGATATTTTTATTCCGCATCCCGAACTGGCGGACGAGTCTTTTTTGCCGCTGAACGCGTTTGAAGTTGAGGTCAATACCGACGGCGAAGATTATGACTACGTCAAAACCTGCCATCTGACTATGGTCGCTTTGGATCCCGAAACGAAAATCCAACCCTGCTTTGATCAGGAGTATCTCTTCTGCAACGCCGTTCAGCATAAAGATGAAGTTTGTTATGACAAAGCACATTCGGAATATAAGCGGTTCTATACGCCCGAATGCATCAATGATATGATCGCGAAATTCAAGGACGCCGGTTTTTTCGTGACCTATAACCACCCGACGTGGTCATTGGAAGACTATTCCGATTATTCCCGTTACGACGGCATGGATGCCATGGAGATCTGCAATTATTCAAGTTATTGTTGTTCCGGTTTCGCGGAATATAACGACCGTGTG
>JAZUFP010000017.1:0-10201 GCA_045640765.1 Acutalibacteraceae bacterium | reverse complement strand
CGTCGATGCTGTAATCGAGCGTGATGTCTTCATACGCTTCGATGTCTTCCGCATTGCCGCTGAATTTGATGACGAAACGGGCTTCGTCACCCTTGCGCTGGGTACCGATCTGCAAATCGGTCGCAACGTGTTCACGGCTGATTTCAGTGCCGCAGACCGAGCAGTAAACGACACTGTCATAACCGGCAGCGGTCTGATTTTCAACAACGGCTTCCGCCGGGGTATGATCGAGTTTCGGAATTTCAACCGTTTCAACTCTGCCGCAATCGGCGCAGGTGTGGGTTTGAGAACCAACTGCCAAGCAGGTAGCTGCCGTGTTGACAGTCCATTCGCCGAAATTGTGTCCCGCGGCGGCGCAGACCAACTGATCGTAGGTCCAGTCACTGCCTGCTTCGGTCAGCGAGTCGTTGATATCGTCTTTGTCTTCGGAGGACAATGTTAACTTAATATTGCGCAAACCGATAGTAAAGGTGACTCCTTCCGAACCCATATAGGGGTCTATTCTGAAATAGAACTGACCATCAGAAAGAATATTTTTTTCCAGTTCGTTAGCGGGCAAAACAATATTCAGGGTGTTCCAGCTACCGTCCATGCTGCCTCTGGGGATCGTTGCGTAATACTGAGAAGAACCGGCGCCGAAATAGATGTAGGGATCGCTACCCCATTGACCGGCAAAGTACTGCCAGGCATACCCATTTGTTATAATGCTGTAATCAACACTTAATGTAAGATAGCCGGCAAGGGCTTCCAACGTGGCGGAATCGCTCAACCAGGGAAGATCAGCATTGGAAACGCCGCCGAAGAACTTTATGTCGTTGTTATAAACGAAGGCTCTGGGCCAGACCCCACCGATAAACCATTCAGAGTTAAAATATGCACCGTCGGTATCGTTTTCAGCGACGAGAACGGAGAAGTCCGAACCGTCGCTTGAAACATCGTCACCGACATTTCCGGCTTTTAACGGATCGGCATAGTAGACTGTGTCGATGGTGGGAACGACCGGTTCCACAGCCGCACCGGTCAGACTGTCATAGGTATAACTGCTGCCTGCTGCGGCCAGTGCGTTATCAATAGCGTCTTTATTGTCAGAGGAAAGGGTGAGACTGATATTGCGCAAACCGATGGTAAAGGTGACTCCTTCCGAACCCATATAGGGGTCCATTCTGAAATAGAACTGACCATCGGAAAGAATATTGTTTGCCAGATCGTTAGCGTTTAAAACAATATTCAGGGTTTTCCAGCTACCGTCCATGCTACCTCTGGGAATCGTTGCGTAATACTGAGAAGAACCGGCGCCGAAATAGATGTAGGGATCGCTACCCCATTGACCGGCAAGGTACTGCCAGGCATACCCATTTGTTAAAATGCTGTATTCAACATTTAATGTCAGATAGCCGCCCAACGCCTGCAAGGTGGTGAGATCGTTCACCAAAGCGGTTTTATCACTTGGAATCGTACCGGTAAATTTGATATCGTTGTTATAAACGAAGGCTCTGGGCCAGACCCCACCGATAGACCATTCAGAGCTAAAATACGCACCGTCGGTATCGTTTTCAGCGACCAGAACGGGGAAATCTGAATTTTCCGTCGCAACATTCGTTCCGACAACACCGGAATCCAACGGGTTGATTGCCAGGACGACATCATTTGTGCCCTCGGCGAATACCGTCGCCATCGGCAGACCTGCCAGAACGATGAGCATGGCGATCAGTACGCTTAAAATACGTTTCATTTTGTTCATTTCATTTTCTTCCTTTCTAAAATTAAAATGGGTGTCAGAAAAATCAATCGAAAAGCCAAAAACTCCTTTCTTGAAAAAATTTTTTAATGCCGATAAAATTACACAAATGCGTCTTTTTCGTAAAATTCGACAATTCTTATGCTTCCAATCTGAAAAAATCGGCAGAATACACAGAAAAAAACGCTTTGATTGCACTAATTATATCACCTTTTGTGTCGTAATTCCATGGACACACAATGTGAATTACTGGATATTCGTGCTGTTTTTTTGAAAAAAATAATAAAAAAGCGA
This sequence comes from Acutalibacteraceae bacterium, assembly GCA_045640765.1. Classification (GTDB taxonomy): domain Bacteria; phylum Bacillota; class Clostridia; order Oscillospirales; family Acutalibacteraceae; genus UBA737. The sequence goes on along the minus strand of JAZUFP010000017.1, from coordinate 8,169 downwards.
CATTTTACGGTTGACAAACAAAAAACTCATATTCTATAATGTAGGTGAAATTCCTAATTTGGAAGTGAGAAAATGGAAACTAAAAAAACAACCGCTGCTGGGTTTGCTTCTACGCACGAAGAACGCAATTCGGTTTCCAAACATTATTTTGAATTTAACAGTTGTGGCTTTTTGCGGGCGGATGCGTTGATTGTTTCCAGGCGTGCGCCAAGACAGGATTATATGATGATTTTTGTGACGGGCGGTACGGTTGGCGTGCTTTTGGATGGAAAGTATCACAATGCGGTTTCCGGTGATTTAATTTATATGGAATCCGGCAAACGGTTGGATTATGATTTTCGTGAGAATTCTCAACATTATTGGATGCATTTCAGTGGTTACGATGTTGGATGCATTCTGGCGGACGGTGGTATTACCGGAAGCGGAATCTTCAAAATCGGACACTGCGCGGAAATCGGTGATTTGTTTTTTCAGATCACCTGTGCGCTATCTTTCCCCAGTGCCAACCAACGGGCGCTTTGCATGAGTTGCTTTTGTAAGTTATTAAGCATTTGCGCCGAATCTCGTGTTCCCGAACAGGAAGCCAGTGCCAATATCGGTTTGCGGGGGAAATTGAATCCGGCATTGAAACACATGAATGCCAATTATAATGAACGGCATAAGTTGGATTTCTATGCCGATTTGTGTCATTTAAGCCTTTCTCAGTTCAAACATGCTTTTGTTCGGATGACCCGTATCCCGCCGTCAACCTATCTGAACACAATCCGCATTGAAGCAGCTAAAAAACTGATGGCTCAGTCAGATAAGGAAGTTATGGAAATTTCCGCACTGGTCGGCTTTGACGATCCGTTTTATTTCAGCCGCTTTTTCAAAAAGAAATGCGGAATGTCTCCGCGCGATTATATCAAAGCAAATCGCACGCCGGAGTGAATGAAAGGTTGCAACCGGATATGCCGGAAAAAGCCTGTCGGGTGCCGCTTGCTCTTCGGAACAAGCGATACCCGACAGGCTTTTCATATTATGCGCTGGTTTTTTGTGGTAAAAATCCGGAAAAACTTTACAGCTTTATGAAAATACAGCACGAAAGTCCAGTTATTTGCGTGCTGTGTCCATGGTATTTTCATGTAGAAAGTGTTATAATCGGATTACAAAGCAACTTATCTTTTTGGCAAAGTGACTATATTTTTTGTAGGAGGGAGCGAATTCGGACGAAAAAGTATTTCAGCAGGTAGGACTTTTTATCAATTTTCACCTTGAAAGGAAGGAACTTTATGAAAAATGTTAAAACTATTCTCAGCATTTTTTTGACAGTTGCGCTTTTACTTGGCTGTGTGCCGTGCGCAATTGTCAGCGCGGAAGACTCCGGTGAAGTCATCATTTTTGAAGCAAGACCGGAATCTTTTGCGGTCGGCAGTGATGTTACCGCAACTGTTCAAAGCGGCAACTGGGCAAACACCAACTATCCCGTTACCGTCCAGCAGGATGAGGACGGCTTTTATTACCATAATTTAATTCAACCGAACAATCCCGGAACCAGTACCATGTATAATAACTTTAATCACCGTATTTGGTTCAAAAGCGGTTTGGACAGCGGTAGTCTGGCATGGCTTGATGCCAGCGACGACGGTAACGCCGTTCGTTCCGCCACCGCCGGATTAGTTACCTTGCATTACCGTTATAAAATCAACTCGGCGGACAAAACGGGTAACATCGGCGGCGCAAACCGTTCGTTTGGTTTTGGTACCGCTTATGCCACCGGCAAAGCAACTTCTGCTCAACTTTATAACGCCGAATATGAAACAGTAGTTGCTGATCCGCTGAATACATGGATTGATGTGACCGTTCCGAATCTAACCTTGCAGCAGTTCTATTCCGGCTATGTTATGTTCGGTATCCGCATTACCACTCCGTATTGGTTAAGTGATATCAGTGTAGATATTCGTGACATAAAACTGACGGTCAACGAATCTGACCGATCGACCATCGACGCAGCGTTTGCCGCGTCAGGCAGTACTCGCACGCTGAACTCGTTGGTTTTGGATCTGATCAAGTCTACTTCGCCCGGCCATCCCATTTACGCTGTTTCTTCCAATCTCGGTAGTGAGGGCGACGACATTTCGCTTTCATGGAACGATCTGCACGCTTGTAGCGAAGGTAGGGTCACGGTTGGTGAGGATGATGACGGCAAATATATCATTGCCCATTGTACGACCGACAGTCTGTCGAACCACCGTCCGTATTTCTTCGGTGGTTTCAACAGCGACCAGCTGGTCTGGATGGCGGATGACCGTACCATGGCGGCATTAGATGGATTTGTTACGGTCAATTATGACTATATGATTTCAAAATCTTTCTCTGGTTCAACAAGCGTCGCTTTTGACATGGGAACCGCTAACGCCGGTCAGGAATATAAAAACTGGTCCGGTTATCAAACCAAAATTGCTATGGGAGATAGCGCTTCCGCTTCGTTCGATACCTGGCACAGCGGTCAGTATACGCCGACCGGTTGGAAGAATTTCAGAAGCGGTTATATCGGTTTCAGCGTTAATTTCGGCACGGCTGTTGCCGGTGGCTGGGTAGAGATTGCCGTACGTAATATCCGTTTCTGTGTTTATGAGCAGCAAAAGGATGATCTCAATGCCGCACTTGCCGCGGCGGGCAGTATCTGGACCTATGATTCACTGATCAGTACTTTTGCTACTGCAGACGCAAACGCAAACGCCTCTTATTACAAGGTTTGGACAACCAATATGGAAGAACAGTATAACAAGGAAACCATCGATGTCGCCGAAATTAAACCGAACGCTTCGGTCAATGTGGGTCACACCTGGCGCGGCAATATCGAAGTGACTGACGATGAAGAGGGTTATTACTACGAATCCACCCTGTCCTTTAACGCCGGTGAACACGGCGGTGATATGGCAGGTAACATCGTTCAGGGGTCCTATTCCAACAACAGTGTCGGATACGGTTGGATTGAATCTACGAGTGTGTTTAATGCCATTCAACCGTATCTGTATTATACCTTTGAGTATCGCATTCTCAACGGAGCAAATCTTCCGTCGATGGATCTTTACCTGACACTTGCCAATGATTACAATTATAATATCGGTCAGATAGATGTGATTCGTCTGAAAAATACCGGCGACTGGGTGAAACAGACAACACCGAAAAAATTTGTTGGCACCAATAGTTCTTCGTGGTACAACGGTTATTTCCATTACAATATTTATAGTACTTCCGAGTTCCCGCAGTGTACTTTCCTGCTGGATTTCCGTAATTTCTCTTTCGTTTTGCGTGAACAGGACAGAGATTACATTAATGCGGCACTCCACGCCGCAGGCAGCAAACTGACCTTTGACCAGTTACTTTCCAACGATCCGGACTACAAGGCGGTCGATACCGTCTGGTATGCAAATCCGGACCGTGTTGCGGCACAGACCGGCAGCAACAATATGCTGGACGATACCGTTTCAACACAACTTTCTGCCGGCAACGCGACCCGTATAACGGATGACGGCAGTTACTATCATGTGTCCATGGATGTTTCGGGGAATGGCGGTTCACAATATCGTGCTGTCCTGAAAAGCGGTATTAACAGCATGACCGACCGCTTTGGCTGGATGACAAGTGAAAGTTTCCTTGACAGGTTGGGTCAGAATCTGTATATTGCCTTTGATTATCGTCTGGGTTTTGACACCCCGGATAACACGACAATGTATCTGTCCGCTTCGGGTGCTTCCAATGCGCAAAGCACCATCCTTGCCGCAGTTGCACCGAAGAAACCCGGCGAATGGGAATCCTATTACGGCGAAGTCGCAACCGCAGATTTTGGCGGCGCGTGGAATACGGGTAATCTCGATGTAACATTATACAATACCACGGGCTTTGAAAACGGAATGACCGTTTCAGTCGATTTGCGTAATGTCCGTCTGTTGATCAAGCATACTGATGTTGCGGCAATCAATCACAATTTCCTCAAATCGCTGTTTGGTAACAGCATTGCCAACTGCTTCGCTGATCATACATATGATTATTATCGTGAGCAGGGTAGCACAACATGGTATATCGACGTTTATAACTATCTGAAATCAGCACTTCCGTCGGTTAAATGGGATCTGAATGATGACAGTGTTGTTGATGTCATTGATCTGGTTCGTGCGAAAAAATATGTTGCAGGTGACTATACTCTGCCCGAATTCATTGCACTGCGCGCGGATTATGATAAATCCCATGCGGTCAATGCCGATGATTTATCACAGATGAAGTTGGATATTCTGTTAAAATCCAAGAAAGTTTATAACGATGCGTTAAAGGTTGAACTGGTGACCGACCATCCGGGCGTTGCGGGTTATGATGCGGCGTATCAACTCAAAGTTATAGATGCGTCTACCGGTGAGGCAATCAATTCCGGCTGTAATGTTTCTGTTAATAACAGCGCGGTGTCTGTAAGCGGTCTGAATCTTACGATCCCGTCGGCGGTACGTACTTCCGGTAATGAAGTGACTGCCACCGTCACCTATGGCAAAAAATCCGGACGCTATACTTTCAATTTCCAGAAATTCAGCAGTACCGCGACTTTCCGTGATGATTTCAACACCTTTAATGCCAATAACTGGAACGGACAACTCTCGGATTATGTCGGTATTGAAAACGGTAACCTAAAACTGACTTGTGATGCCAATGGAAATTCCGGTCAGGTTGAATCCACCGGTAAATTCTATCAAGCATACGGCAGTTTCTCGGCCCGAATCAAAATGCCGGCGTCGGGCGTCCTTTCCAATGCAGCGTTCTGGCTGCGATCTAACAGTTCTGCCGGTTACGGCGCCTATGTTCCCGATGAAATGAACCCGGCACAGCAGGGCGGCGAAATTGATATCGTGGAATATTACGCCACATGGGGTGATCGTTGGTCTTCAACGGTTCACTTCAACGGCTGGAATGCGTTACACCGTCAATCGGGTGATGACGGTCTGCCCGGCAGTTCACTGCCCGGTACCTATCATGTTTATTCTGCGGTCTGGACACCGGATGCCATTTACTCCTATCTCGACGGTGTACTTTGCCGTGTCTATGACGGGGCTGCGTTGACCGATGAAAGTCAACCGATGGATATTGTCATCGGCAACATCGGCAAAACCGCGAATGATGAATGGGGCGGTATTTATAACCCCAGCAAGTTCCCGGGCTATATGTATATTGACTGGGTAGAGGTTTACGCATTAGCGGATTAATATGGGGAAATGTTGTTGCGGCGCAACAACCATGAAAAAATCAATAAGGGAAATAGCTTATGAAACATTTTTTACAGTCAGTATTGTGTCTGATATCGGCTGTCGCATTGTGTTTTACTGTAGTTCCGATCGTTTCGCAGGTGTCTGCTGACACCATCCCGGAATATGTAGTTTGGGATGCTAACACCGATCTGGTGTTAGAAGACGCGGAAAATGGGCTGACTCCTGGTGACTTAGGTGTGACAAGTGCTTTTGTTATGCATAAGGGAAAGGACGAAACCGAACGGTATTATACAGCCGATTTTTCCGCCGAAGGGAAAGGCGGAATAACGCAGAACGCCATTTTTATGACCGGCATAACAGCATCTGAAGCCGGTTTCGGATGGATGGCAAATAATACGTTTATTAAAAAAATATCCAACTTAATAATTTCTTTTGATTACCGTGTCAGTTCAGAACAGACGATTCCGTCTGATGCAAAACTGATCTTGACCGCCGCGGCGACCGGAAATGCTAACGTGTGCAGTCTTGCATCGGTTCAGGCGGCAGACGCGGCTGAATGGACTACTGTTACAATGCCGGTCGGCAGTGCTTTTACAATGTTTTGGGAAAAGGGATATATCAATGTTTATTTAAGCAGTGAATCCGGTGGTTTGACTGGCGGTCAGAAAATTGGTTTAAAAAACATCCGTTTGTCTGTCAAAGAAGACGATCGACTGGCTTTCAATTCCGCGCTGACCAAAGCGTCATTTGCCAACATTGATAATTTTTCCGCCGGCGTGACCATGAAACAGGACAGCAAGGGCAATAAGGATTATTTCGCATTGATGACCGCTTACGATGAAAAATCGGCGTATGGCGGCGGAACGGATGCCACTCTGCATTCGATTTCCGCGACCTGTACTGACGGTGCGGATTATAAGTTCAGCCGTAAAAAGGCAAAAGATGGGGATATCGTTACGGTTTACACCGAAACAGAAGACCGTTTTTCGATTGAATCGGTTACCGCTGTCGGCAAAGGTGGTATTGCCGTCCCGGTGAATACCGGTGCCAAGAATGTTCGGTATTCTTTTGAAATGCCGGACGAAGATGTTGCGCTGGAAATCAAAACAACGCGCATGGCGGATCCGAATTATATCCTGCTGTGGTACTGTGATCCGCCGACTCAGCAGTGGGCACCGTATTTCACAGGCGTCGCTCAGCGGCCGTATGCCTATTCTTTAGTGGATGGCGGTGACCGTACCGCGTGGGAGTTCAACATTACCAACAATATGGGAACCATGACGCTTTACGGTAAAGAAAACCGTACATTTAAACTGGAACGGTATTATGAGACGGCAATGCTGACAATGCGTGCAAAACTGACTTCCGAAGACGGGAATCATATGATTCGGCTTGCCTCCAATAAAAACGAGCCGATTACCTATGAAATTGAAGTCGGTTCCGATTGGACTGATATTTCGGTTCCGCTGCGCGATGTGACCGGAAATAAATCCATCGACTTTTTGACATTTGACCTGTCGTGTTTGTCTGTTGGTGATATACTTTCTCTGGCAGAGGTCTGCATCTGGAACCGCGAAGTTCCCAATTCCGAAAAAGGGTTTGAAAGTGTTCTGGATATGAGCGATTATCAGAAATACGATTCAAATACTTTGATCGGTGTGATTGGTGATACCGAAGCGGATATTGATCCGTGGAATGAGTTGCGCAATACGATTCCGGAACCAATTTCCTGGGACCGCGCATGGTATTACCAGTTCCAGAATATGTCAGCATGGGCACTGAACCCACAACCGGATAACTTCGGGAATGAATATAATATCACGTTCTACGTTGGCGGTGACAGTCCGGCGCCGGAAGCGCCCGAATACGTGGATACGGGTTACATGGAATTTTTCTGTAAAAGTGAGACCGACGGCATTGTTTTCCCGATTGCGGTAAACGGGAAAAATTCTGCCGGACGTGTCTATGTGCCGGTTTATATTCGCTATCAGAAAGCAAAAGCGCGTCCGGATGGTTGGATGTGCGTCCGCGTTCCATTCCGCTATCTGTACGATATGGGATTGGATATGACTCAGCTTGATTTTGTCAGTGTGAAAGGAAAGATGGTTCTCTCGGATGTGGTGGCAATTTCGTCATTCCGGTTCTATTCGCGGTATGCGGATGTACCCGAACCAGAGCCGATTGTGGAACCTGAGCCTGAACCAGAACGTGATTTGCCTATTGAACTGGACAGTTCTGTTCTGAATGCGCGGTTGGATAAAAAGAAAAAGATCGTTTATGTGCCGAAGAATACAAAAATATGGGAACTGCTCTCGGCAATTGTATTGGACACCGAGGAAAGTACTATTACTTTCTTTGATAAAGAAGTGATAGATGATACTGAAAAAACGATTGACGAATCTATGAAAATGATCATCTACCGCCGTGGATATTATTTGGATCGTTTTGATATTCAAATACCGATTACGGGAACGGTGCTTCGCCGAACGAATGTGACAAGAGAAGAAATGATTCACAGTGATGAAACCGAAGTGACACCGATTTATTCCGACGATATTGAAAACGGACAGCCTCAAATTTCTCAGAATAGTCCGAATACCGGCGATCTTGGCGTTCATAACGAAACTGGAAATGATACGGTGCCGATTAAATCAATGTTGCTTGTACTGATTGCTATGTGTGAGCTTTTCATTGCTTATTCCACTAAAAAAATCTTATATATTCGGAGGGAATATGATGCGTAAATTATTGTTAAGTTCTTGCTCTTTGATGCTGTGTTTTGTCATGGCTGTGGGTTTTGTAGGATGTAAAAAAGCACCGGATGACGATTCGCAGTACAGCATTGTTTATGAATACCGTCATGCAAGTGGTGACCAAACCGCCGCGGATAGTGAAAAGGATTCCAACAAAAAAGACGGAAGTAATAGTGCTT
>JAZUFP010000016.1:0-6094 GCA_045640765.1 Acutalibacteraceae bacterium | reverse complement strand
TTTTTCGTGACCTATAACCACCCGACGTGGTCATTGGAAGACTATTCCGATTATTCCCGTTACGACGGCATGGATGCCATGGAGATCTGCAATTATTCAAGTTATTGTTGTTCCGGTTTCGCGGAATATAACGACCGTGTGTATGACGATATGCTTCGCTGCGGCAAGCGCATTTTCTGCTCCGCAAATGACGATAATCATAACGGCGCGCCCGAAAACACCCCCCGGTTTGATTCTTTTGGCGCCTTTAACATGATCAAAGCCGAAAAATTAGAATACCGCGCGATTACCGACGCGCTGAAAAAAGGAAACTACTATGCGTCAAGCGGACCCCGGATTCATGACTTATACGTGGAAGACGGTCGCGCGTACATAACCTTTTCACCGAGTGTCCGTGTTACAATGACGACGGCCTGCCGTCATACGGAAGTGAAATACGCCGACCCCGGACTGACTGTGACGTCAGCGGATTTCCCGATCCACGGCAATGACGGCTATATCCGTTTCACCGTTTTGGATTCCGCCGGTCATCCCGCCTATACACGCGCCTATTTCCTGGATGAAATAAAAGGGATCTGATCGTTATCCGATCCTATTCTGCGGAGGAAAAAATAATATGAGTAAAGACACGATATCGGAATCCGGCAAGGCCGACACACCCTTTGTTCCGACGGGGGATATCGGGTCCGCCCTGCAAAGTTTTCCTGAAATAAAAACAGAGGAATATCAAACTTCCCAATGGAACGGTTTTGAACGGATCGATTTTCGCTTTGACGGACGCCGCGCCATTGTTGTGTTTCCGGAACAGGTGACTTCCGATAACAAATGGCTCTTCAAAACGGAATATTTTGACGCCTTTCCGGCGTTTGAAATCGAAATGCTGCGGCGCGGTTACGCGTTGGCGTATATCGAAAATAAAACCCGCTGGTGCCTGCCCGAAGATGTTGACGTAAAAGCGAAATTCAGCGGCTTTTTGCAAAAGGCATTCCATTTTAATAAAAAATGCCTGCCGGTCGGGATGAGCTGCGGCGGTCTGCATGCCGTTTATTTTGCCGGGAAATATCCGGAATACGTGGCGGCTTTGTATCTGGACGCGCCGGTGCTGAATCTGTTAAGTTGTCCCTGCGGCGTCGGACTTTCCGGTAAGGGAATGTATGACGAATTCGTGGCGGCAACGGGTTATACCGTATACGATATGATCAATTACCGGAATCACCCGATCGATTGGGCGGATCATCTGATCCGCGCGGGGATCCCCGTTTTTCTGGTGTGCGGCGACAGTGATACCACCGTCCCCTATACCGAAAACGGAAAGGTGTTGTACGAAAAATATAAATGTGCAAACGCGGTGATCGAACAGATCGTCAAAAAAGATTGCGATCATCATCCGCACGGACTGACGGATCATACCCCTCTGATCCGCTTTGTGCAAAAATATTACTGATAAATTCTCGATCTCGTATGGAAACGGAGGCGTTACGTTTGATGCAGAACGCTCATTGGATCTGGCTGCCGGAATCGCGTTACCGTGATTTGCGAAAAACAGCCGTTTCTGTTTTTGATCCTTCTTTTCAGACCGTTCCTTTTGCGGTCGCGCAATTCAAAAAAGAAATTTTCAGTGCTGCCGGCATTCGGAACATCCGAATCTGCATCAGCGCGGACGTAAAGTTTCAACTGTATATCGACGGGCACCTGATCGGTATGGGACCGGTTTGCTCCGGCGGGGATTACGGCAATTCTCTGCCCATGCCGGTACGGTATTACAATACCTATGAAATCCCGTGGAATAAAGAATCGGCGGAGATTCTGGTGGATGTTCAGAACCTTCCGTACGTTCAGAGTGATATGTCGCAGGGAACACCGGGACTGATCGCCGCCGTGGAATGGACCGATACGACCGGCGCTTCGTTTCGTGCCGTGACCGATGAACAGTGGGCGGTACGGTTGGATCGCCGCCGCACGGCGGTCGGTGTGTTTGATGAAACGGCTTTGCCGGACGAGTGGATGCCGGCGGAGACCGTCCTAAACCAATGCGTGTTGGAAGCCGCACCGATCCCGATGCTGACGTTTGAAAAGTGTCCGCCGCAAAATTTTGAGCCCTTCACGGTTTTGCCCGGTCAGACGGTTCAAAAACGGCTGGATTGGGATATGGTATACGCGCTCCATTACGTTCTGCGCGCCAAAGCGACCGATACTTACGAAATAGAAATAGCCGATTTCGAGCGTTTCCAAGAAAAAGCGGAGGTCTGCGAAAACATCATCGCGTCCGGCGATCTTGAACTTACAAATCCGGAAATGCGAAGCGCGTCCGCTGTTCTTCTCACCGTGACCAATACCGGAAAACAGCCCGTTGAAATTCCGGATTTTTCCGCCTTTTACGTTCATTACCCTATTTTTACGGAAGGCGATTTCATCTGTTCGGACGAGCGGCTGAATTCCGTTTACCGACTGGGAAAACATACCCTTGCGATTTGCCGGCAGACGATCGAACTGGACAGCCCCATGCACCAGGAAAACCTCGGCTGTACGGGCGACTATTATATTGCGATGCTGATGAACGCCATGACCTACGGGGATATGCGGCTTTCCGCGCTGGACCTGATCCGGACAGCACGCTACCTTGAAATGACGGACGGTTATCTGTTCCACACGACCTACGGAATGCTGTGGATCCAAATGCTGTTTGACTGTTATTTATACAGCGGGGATCTGTCCCTGCTGGAAGTCTGCCGACCGGCGCTGGACCGGTTGCTGAACCGGTTTGCCGGTTACGTCGGTGAGCGGCATATCATTGACCGAGCGCCGAATTATATGTTCCTCGACTGGCTGACGGTGGACGGGTATTCACTTCATCATCCGCCCATGGCGCTGGGCCAGGCGCCGCTTAACGCGTTTTATTACGGCGGATTGCGGACCGCGCGGAAGATTTATGATCTGCTCGGTATAAAAACCGCTGCGGCACAGTGTGAAAGCTGCGCGGCCTTGCTGAAAAAGGCGTTTTCGGAATTATTCTTTGATCCCTGCCGGGGTCTTTACTTTGACGGGTTGAACGAACACTATACACCGAACGACTGGTGCCCCGAAAACAGCGACCGGCGGTATTTCAGTTTGCATACCAACGCGCTGGCGGTATTGTACGGACTGGCACCCCGGGAAGAGGCGGCAGCCATTCTGAAACGTGCGCTGGAAGACGAAACACTGCCGGCACCGCAGCCCTATTTTATGCATTTTGTGTTGGAGGCGATCGACCGTGCCGGACTGTTTGAAACCTGCGGAATGCGGCAGTTTGAACGGTGGAACTGTATGCTGGAATTCCAAAAGGGCTTGCAGGAGGGCTGGCAAAGCGGATGCGGCAGTTATGAATTTGATTACAGCCACGTCTGGGGCGGCACACCGACCTATCAACTGCCGCAAAAGATCCTCGGTCTGGAAATCCTGACGGCGGGCTGGCGGAAGATCCGGCTGCGCCCGCGGCTGTTCGGGTTGGAATTCGCCCGGATCACCGTACCGACACCGATCGGAACGATCCGTGCTGATTTATCCCGTAAAAACGGTATGAAACTTTGCGTGCCACATGAAATCGAAGTGGACGGACCGGTGGTTTTTGAAGGGAATATTGTTGAAATAAAATGTTCTTGCTTTGAAGGGAGAAGTAACGATGAAAAAATATGATGTCGCGGCGTATATCTGGCCGGCCTATACCGGTGATGAGGACAGAACACGCATTTTCTGGCCCGACGGTTACGGCGAATGGGAAACCGTCAAGGAGGCAACGGCGCGTTTTCCGGGGCATGAGTGGCCGCGTAAACCGCTTTGGGGTTACGGCAATGAAGCGGACCCCTACGTCATGGAAATGCAGATCGAGGCGGCGGTCGATCACGGCGTCAACGTCTTTATCTATGACTGGTACTGGTATGATAACCGTCCGTTTTTGGAACAGTGCCTCAATAACGGCTTTTTGCAGGCCAAAAATCGCTCGAAAATGAAGTTTTATCTGATGTGGGCGAATCACGACGTGACCTACGGTTGGGACCGCCGCATTTCGCAGGCGGATTACGATACCGTGATCTGGCAGGGTGCCGTCAATTCGGAACAGTTCCACACCATCGCACTGCGCTGGCTGGATAAATATTTCCATCTGCCCGAATATTACTGTATCGACAACCGCCCGGTTTTGAGCATCTACGATCTGCAAAACCTGATCAGCGGACTCGGCGGGGTGGAAAACGCCCGTAAGGAACTGGAATGGCTGGATGCCGAGGCAAAGAAACAGGGCTTTGACGGAATGCATTATCAACTGGTCAAGTTCGGAACGGTCAAGACCAATCTGTCCGGCTTTGACGGCGGCGAACGTGTCTTCCAACCGAAAGAACTGATGGAATATCTGCCGTTTTCTTCACTGACTCATTATCAGTTCGCGCATTTTGATCCCATGAACACCGACTATGCCGAGGTCATGGAACACGTGCGTGAGGAATGGGCGGAATGCGAACGCGATTTTTCCGTACCGTATTTCCCCCACGTTTCGATCGGGTGGGACAACACACCGCGGTATTCGGGACATATCAATAACGTGGTCAAGAAGAATACCCCCGCCGCGTTCGAGGCGGCGCTGCGTGACGCAAAAGCACTTGCCGACGAGACCGGCGTGAACATGATCACGATCAACAGTTGGAACGAATGGACGGAAACCAGTTATTTACAGCCGGATGACCGTTTCGGCTACGGTTACCTTGATGCTGTAAAAAATGTTTTTGGAGATGAATAATATGAGTATCCGGATAAAATACGAAACCATAGCGAAAGAACCGGGTGAAAAGCGCGCGGATTGGCGTTCGCATCGGTATACCGATGTAACGGGGCTTCGCCGTGAAGAAACACGATCTTATCAGTCCCAGGATGACACGACGGATTATTATGAACGGCGGATCAGCGAGGATAACGGAAAGACCTGGGGAGAGTGGTTCCGTGAAAAAAAGGCGGCAAAGGAACTGATTGGCGACTGTGAGTTGGAAGAAGGATGTTACAGTCGTACCCGCGGCGTTTACAATCCCGTTCATGTTCATTTCGTCACAATCACCTACCAACGTGCCTATCCCGGCGGATATGATAAAGCCATTCATTATTGCTGGGATAACGGATTGTTCGATCCGACCCACGTTTTTGTTGAGGTCGCAGATAAAAACGGTGTTGTCGGAAAACAAATGGTAAAATATGAAGATGGCTCCGAATACGATCCCGAAAACTTTACCGAAACCGATTATTTGACCACCAATCTCAGTATTTGCTGCAGCGTCATTGTTTTGAAATGCGGCGATATTCTGTTTGATATGTGTATCCCGATCAACCGCATTTGCCAAATTGCGGGGATCGACCGACAAAAAGTGTTCCCGTCTGTGCCGGGAAACGGTCACGCACCGGGGTTGATGATTTGCCGCGGTGTTTGGAATAAGCAGGAAAACAGATATGACTTTTCTTTTTCCGAGCCGTTGATCCTGGATGACCGTCAGTCTTCAAGAGGAATTGCCGAACCGATCATCGCCGAACTTCCGAACGGTAATATTTTAACCGTTATTAGGGCATCCAACGTGATCTATGAAAATTGGAAATGCCGTATTTCACCTTATGCGCCGTGCTACAAGTTTTACGCGATTTCCACTGACGGCGGAAAATCTTTTTCACCCCTGATGCCGTGGCATTTCGACTCGCGTGAGCCGATTCATTCTCCGGCAACTTATTCCGAGTTTATCAAAAGCAGTAAAACCGGAAAACTGTATTGGATCGGCAACATAACGGAACCGTCCGAAACTTTCGGCAATTTCCCGCGTTTCCCGCTTCATATCGCGGAGGTGGACGAAGAATGGGGCGTTCTGAAAAAAGACACCCTGACCGTTATCGACACCAGAAGAGAGGGAGAAAGCAAGATGATGCAGTTGAGCAATTTCACTCTTTTCGAAAACCGGGAAACCGGAAATTACGAATTGTATCTTGCGAAACTCGGACAGTATGACTCCCGCAGCGTCTACGACTGTGAGAGCTGTAAATATGAAATCATTTTTGATGAGTGATTAAGTCGGAGGCCAAGCGGTCTTAG
>JAZUFP010000015.1:0-2748 GCA_045640765.1 Acutalibacteraceae bacterium | reverse complement strand
TATCTTCATCTCGGTAATTGTATTCCGGCGACACAATGCGGTTTTCAAAATCCATCTCATTTTCTTCGATCAACGGTTAAAACCTCCTTGCCAATCCTTTTAACGCCTGCTTGATCAGTTCATCCGTCGGTAAGGACGGATCCAGTTTACCGACTGCCAACGCCGCGTCGCTTTGACTGTAACCCAACGAGACCAACGCCTCGATCGCTTCCCCGGTAGAAGTATGCGCTGTGGCATTTCCGACCGCTGTGATCACTTCCATACCGGTATCTTTTGCCAAATTACCGATCTTATCTTTCAATTCCAAAACGATTCGCTGTGCCAGTTTCAAGCCGACACCGGTTGCCGCCGTCAGCGACTTGGCGTCACCGCTCGCAATATTCAGCATCAGCCGATCACTAGTAAACTGCGAAAGCAGTGCCAATCCGATTTTTGCACCCACGCCAGAAACCGTCGTTACCATTTTGAACGCTTCCAATTCTCCGCGGTCGATAAAACCGTACAAATCGAAGGAATCTTCACGAACGACCAAATGGGTATACAAAAAAACTTCGGATCCGTTTGACGGCAACGTGGCCGCAGTCACCGCCGTGATATAGCATTTATATCCAACACCGCCGCATTCCACAACAGCGCAGGTGTTGTCTTTATCAATCAGAATTCCACGTAATGAAGCAATCATTTATTTCTCTCCAATGCAGTCAGATTTCCAATAACGCTACCGGCCGCGTGCCCGTGACAAATCGCCAGCGCCAAAGCATCGGCGGTATCGTCCGGTTTCGGTACACTGCCGAGACCTAAAAAAGTTTTCACCATTTCCATAACTTGATGCTTTTCGGCTTTGCCGTAGCCGGTAATGGAAGATTTTACCTGCAGCGGTGTATACTCGAAAACGGGAACACCGTTTTGCTGTGACGCAAGCAGGATCACACCGCGGGCTTCGGCAACGTCGATCGCCGTGGTGGTATTGGTATTGAAGAACAGTTTTTCAATCGACAAAGCGTCTGGCCGGTACTTTTTCAGCAGAACCGTCATATCATCATAAATTGCCTGTAAACGTTCCCCGAACGGTGTGCCGGCCTGCGTTGTTATCGCGCCGTAACCGACCGTACGGAAACGAAAACGGTCATATTCGACCACGCCGTAGCCGACGATTGCATAACCGGGATCGATCCCAATAATACGCAAGCCATACCACCCCCATTATTATCTTATCAATTATAGCACAAAAATAAAAAGACGGCAACTGTTTTTTCAACAATTACCGTCTTTCTTTTGTAAAAAATTCTTAAACGATACGTACGCGGATGATTCCGTCAATAGCTTCGATCTTTTCGGTGATTTCATCACTGTCCGATCCTTCAAAATCGATCATGGTATACGCATAGTCACCACGGGATTTATTCAGCATATTTTCGATATTCGCGCCGGTTTCGGCAATGATACCCGTAATGGAGGTCAACATATTCGGAATATTGCGGTGAATGATGCAGATACGCTTTTCACCGCTTCTCGGCATGGTGATTTCCGGCAGATTGACCGAATTGACGATGTTTCCGTTTTCGATATAATCGATCAGTTCATGCGCCGCCATGGTCGCGCAGTTGTCTTCCGATTCAGGTGTAGAAGCACCCAGATGCGGGATCGCGACAACACCGTCGACACCCAAAAGATCATCACTCGGGAAATCAGTTACATAAGAAGCGACCTTTCCGGATTCCAACGCCGCTTTGACATCGGTATTGTTCACAAGACCGCCGCGGGCAAAGTTCAGGATCCGTACGCCGTCTTTCATCATGGCGATACTGTCCGCGTTGATCGTATTCTTGGTAGTATCGGTCAACGGAACGTGAACGGTAATATAATCGCACTTCTGATAAATTTCTTTCAGATCCTTAACATAAATCGCGTTATGTGTCAGATTCCATGCCGATTTGACCGACAGATACGGATCATAACCGTAAACGGTCATACCGAGATGATTCGCGGCGTTCGCAACCAAAACACCGATTGCGCCCAAACCGATAACACCCAGCGTCTTACCCTTGATTTCCGGACCGGCAAAAGCACTTTTGCCCTTTTCGACCATTTTGCCGACCTCATCGCCGTTACCTTTGAGGGTCTGCGCCCATTCCAAAGCCGAGAAAACACGGCGCGAACCAATCAGCAAACCGGCAATCACCAGTTCTTTGACGGCATTGGCATTGGCACCCGGCGTATTGAAGACAACGATCCCCTGTTCGGAACAGCGGTCGATCGGGATATTATTGGTCCCGGCACCGGCACGGGCGATCGCCTTTAACGTATCGGGAAATTCAACATCGTGAAGAGCAGCGGAGCGGACAATCGCACCGTCCGCATTTTCGACCTCGTCACCGATGGTATATTTATCGTCAAAAACATCAAGGCCGACTTTTGAAATTTTATTGTAGGTTTTGATCTTAAACATCAGGCATTTTCCTCCTCAAATTTCTTCATGAAATCGACCAATGCTTCCACGCCTTCATACGGCATGGCGTTATAAATAGAAGCACGCATACCACCGACAGAACGGTGACCTTTAATATTAACGAAGCCGGCAGCTTTCGCTTCGGCAACGAATTTTGCGTCCAGATCAGCATCACCCGTGACAAACGGAACGTTCATGATTGAACGGTCTTCCGGCACAACGGTACCTTTGAAAAGTTTGCTGTTATCCAAGAAGTCATAAAGCAGTTTCGCCTTTTTGTCATTGCGCTCTTTCATGAC
>JAZUFP010000014.1:0-3316 GCA_045640765.1 Acutalibacteraceae bacterium | reverse complement strand
AAATAGAATTACTGCTGTGACCGGAAACAAAAGCGTCATGTTCACTTTCGGAAGGACGCAAAAAGCCGGAAATGCCGTCTTTTTGACGCAACGTCGAAAAGGATTCAAAACGACCGGTCAGGAGTTTATGCGTATAGCATTGATGACCTACATCAAACAGAATTGCGTCTTCCGGAGAATGAAATACACGATGCAGCGCGACCGTTAATTCAACAGCGCCGAGATTCGACGCCAAATGACCGCCGTTTTTGGAAACAGTGTCCACAATGCAATCCCGGATCTCATCACATAATCGCGGTAAATCTTTTTCATCCAATGCCCGAACATCGGACGGGTCATGGATATGATTTAAAATTTGATAATCCAAATTATACAGTCCTTTAATACTTACGTAAAAGAAGATAGCGTGTCAAATCGGCGATCGGCGCGATATCACCCGAAAAGCGTTCCAGGATCGTGATCGCCTCATTAGTCAGCTGACCTGCAAGATGCCGGCTTTCTTCCAATCCAAGTAAAGTAACATAGGTATTCTTATGATTGCGTTCATCGCTACCGACCGGTTTGCCGAGTGTGGAATCCGTACTTTCATAATCCAGAATATCGTCTATGACCTGAAAAGCCAATCCCATCTTCTCACCATAAGTAGCAGCGGCTTCGATCAGTTCCTCGTCTGCGCCGGCAAGAATACAGCCGATGATCGCGGCGGCACGGATCAACGCGCCGGTTTTCAACCGATACATTTCAGTAACGGTTTCGATCGGGACGGAACAGTTTTCACTTTCAAGATCGATGACCTGACCGCCGACCATACCGGAAATACCGGCACAGGCAGACAGTTCACAAAGCGCACGGATAATGCGCTCGGGCGGTAAACCGACCGTTTTGGAAGCAACGCCGAACGCTTCGGTCAGTAAGGCATCGCCCACAAGCAAGGCGGTCGCTTCACCGAATTGTTTATGACAGGAAGGTCTGCCGCGGCGCATATCGTCATTGTCCATGCAGGGCAGATCGTCATGGATCAGCGAGTAAGTATGGATCATTTCCAACGCCGCCGCAAAATGATAGGCGCAATCGTCATCACCGCCGCACAAACGGTAAAATTCAAGCAAAAGGATCGGGCGGATTCGCTTCCCGGCATCCAGTATGCTGTATCGCGCCGCGCGAACCACGCTGTCATAAAGCCGACCGTTTTCGGGTATCAAAATATCCAAACGTGTTTCCAGTTTGGCCTGATAATTTTTCAAAAGACTTTCTGTCGTATCAAAATTGATTTCACACATTGCCGACTTCCTCCTGTTGGGCTTCGGTCAGCGTCAGAATACGCTGGCGAGCGGTATCCAAACGTTTGGAACATTCATCCGATAACTTGATTCCTTTTTCAAAAAGTTCAATCGACTCATCCAGAGTACATTCACCGGTTTCCAGACGCTGTACGATTTCTTCAAGATTTTTCAGTGAATCTTCAAAATTGATTTTATCGTTTGACATCCGGTTCAACCTCCTCCACAAGACAGTGCGCCGTTCCGTCCGTAAAACGAACGTCAAGACGATCACCATTCTTTAATTGCGCCGCAGAACGAACGGTTTGACCGCTTTGCTGTGCCACGGCATACCCGCGGATCATGGTGTTCAACGGGCTCATATCCTGCAAACGCATAACTGTTGCCTCAAATACTTCGGTATGTTCTTTTATTCGCGACTCCGTAACGGTGCGCAGGCGCTCCGTAAGTTGGTCCAAACGCTGGGCAAAGGTCTGCGTTACGGATTCGGGATGCCGCCAAACAGAAGCGGCACGCAATGCTGAATATCTAGCAAAATTTACTTCATAACAGTGCTGTAATGATTTCCGCAGGAGCGAACGATCATGTGCCAAACGATTCTTTAACACGGAAACATCCGGCACAGCAATTTCCGCCGCCGCTGACGGCGTGGGTGCACGTAAATCAGCTACAAAATCACAGATGGTAAAATCGGTTTCGTGACCGACAGCCGAGATAACCGGAATCGGTGATTCGTATATCTTCCTTGCCAGTTCTTCGCTGTTAAACGCCCAAAGATCTTCAACAGAACCACCGCCGCGACCGATGATGATCAAATCAGCGGTGCCGAGCGCGTAAACCTGATCCAGCGTCTTTAACATCTGCGGAACGGCATTGCCCCCCTGAACGGCGACCGGACACAGCAGAATCTCGCACATCGGATCACGCCGCGCGGTAATATTCAAAATATCCTGTATAGCAGCGCCGGTTTCGGATGTGATCACCGCGATCCGTTTCGGAAAAGCAGGAAGCGGACGCTTATTATCGGGATCAAACATCCCCTCTTCTGCAAGCTTCTTTTTGGTTTCTTCAAAACGAAGCGCGATATCACCGATACCAGCCGGCATCATTTCTTCGGCGTACAGTTGGTACTGACCGTCTTTTTCATAAATTGACACTCTTCCGCGAACCTGAACCTGCATGCCGTCACGAACCTCAAAATTCACCCTTGTGGCTGCCGAGCGGAACATCACACAGCGAATTGCTGCATCACGGTCTTTTAAGGAAAAATACCAGTGTCCGCTGGCATAGTGATTTTTGAAATTGGATATTTCTCCCGTTACCGAAACATCCACAAGACGATGATCCCCATCCAATAACGATTTCGCATACAAATTCAGTTGACGGACCGTTATCGGCAACATCATGACAATGTTTTGGCAACCGTACCGAGAAGTCCGTTTACGAAAGCGGCGTCTTCCTGTGTTGCGTACTTTTTACAAAGATCGACCGCTTCATTGATAGAAACGGAAACGGGAATATCATCCATGAAAAGCATTTCATACAATGCCAACCGCAAAACCGCCAATGCCGTTTTGGAAATACGGTTGATATTCCAACCGACGGAATATTTTGAGATCAGTTCATCCAGTTGTGACTGTTCCTCATAAACCCCGAAAAAGACACGGCGAATATAATCGTCCGGTTCAATATCCCGCACTTCGACCGCGGAATTCAGAATGTCCTCCAACGGGTCCGGATTGAACTGTTTTTCAAAAACGAGAATAAAAGTTTCCTCGCGTGCTTCCTTTCTGGTCATAAAGCACCTGCTTTCATATTTATACAAACTATATTATACATATTTTCATTGCATATTTCAAGAGAATATGGAAAAAAATATTCAAAATATCCAATTATTATGTGAATTTGACCCGCAAAAAACGCCATTCTAACAAAAAAGAATACAAATTTATGTTTTATCGAACAAAAACGTCAACGTTACATAAGATAGATTAGGTCTGTCAAAAGCAAACTTACAGACAAATTCTTAATATTTC
>JAZUFP010000013.1:0-8903 GCA_045640765.1 Acutalibacteraceae bacterium | reverse complement strand
CACTCTTGCCGGAGGGACCGAAGCCGGACCCGTCCTTGGCGCCGCGCATAGGCAGGCCGGTGTGGGACCTCTTGAAGGTCTGCTCGAAGCCGAGGAACTTCATGATGGAAGCGTTGACCGACGGATGGAAACGCAGACCGCCCTTGTACGGACCGATCGCCGAGTTGAACTGAACACGGAAACCGCGGTTGACCTGGACTTTGCCGTTGTCATCGATCCACGGAACACGGAACGAGATCATTCTTTCCGGTTCGACCATTCTTTCCAGAATGCCGTACTTTTCGTACTGCGGATTGGCTTCGATGACCGGTTCCAGGGATTCCAGAACCTCTTTTACCGCCTGCAAAAATTCATTTTCGCCGGGGTTACGGGCTTCCGCGCCCGCATAGACTTTTTCAAGATACGCAGATTTGAACATAAACAAAACCCTTTCTTAAAGTATTTCTTAACTGAAACAGTATACAACTTTTATATTTATTCGTCAATATTTTTCGCAAAAAAAATTTGGAAATTTTTGCGTTTTCCCTTGACTGCGGCCGCATTCCCGATTATAATGAAATCACCATAAAGAGTGTACGAGGGACAAGCCCGTTGACTACACAGCAACCTGACCGAAACGGTTAAGGTGCTAATGCTTGAGCGATGGGGTGTTTCGTATACTTTAAATCCCCGTCGGACGATGGGGATTTTTCTTTGCCCTCTTTATGGAAATAAGGAGGGATTTTTTATGTTTCAAAAGGTGATTTTCCACGTTCCGCACGACGGCACACAGTTCTCGAAAGAGCTATTGCGATCGGTTTGTATTGCGCCTGACCGATTTTTCACCTACCACGAAAAAATGCGCGATACCGCCGCCCGACTTTTTGCACCGCCGGAGTTTGGCGAGGTCATTGCGTTTGACATCAGCCGTCTGCTTTGCGACGTTGAACGGTTTACGGACGGCACCGAGCCGATGGAGCGTTTCGGTATGGGCTTTTGCTACGAGCGGGTTTTTGACGGAACGAAAATCAAGCAGGTGGACGAAGATTTACGGCAGCGGACAATGCGATATTACGCCGCCCACCACAAGCGATTGGACGATGCCGTTGCCGATTTTTCGGGGGTGGTGCATTTTTGGGATCTGCACAGTTTTTCGCGCGAAATTTTAACGTTTACCCCGACCGAGCCGTTGCCCGATATCTGCATCGGGTACGATGATTTTTGCCCACGTCAAACGGCAGAACGGGTCGTAAAAACCTTTGGGCAGTTGGGATTTACGGTGGCGGAAAACTACCCGTACAAGGGCAGTCTTGTGCCGAATGCCGTTTTAAGCGGAAGGGCAAAATGCGATATTACCTCGCTGATGGTCGAGGTCAACAAATCCGCCTACCTGCAAAACGGTGCGCCGGATTATTCGGTGATTCAAAAAATACGTGCGGCGATTTTCAGGGCGGAAGAAATTCTATAAAAAATCGCACGGTCTCTCTTTTGAAAGACCGTGCGACTTTTAACAGTATTTCAGCATTTTAGGATGATAGGTTTCCACCGTCAATTCGGGGAATGCATTTCGTAACATTTCGGCCAGCGGTTCGACCGCCACGTCCTCGGTTTCAAAGTGCCCGGCGTCGAACAGCGCAAGTCCGTTATTAAAAGCGTCCATAAAGTAATTATGCTTGACGTCCGCCGTGACCAGCGCGTCACAGCCCGACCGTGCCAGTTCGCCGATATAATCGCCGCCCGACCCACTGCAAAGCAATACTTTACGGATCGGTTTTTCGGGGGCGGTGTACTTTACCCTGCCGCCCAGCGCCGTTTTCAGCCGTTCGGCAAACACGTCCGGCAAAACGGGATCAATTTCTCCCTTGCGGGTAACAAAACCGTCCGCCGTGGTGTATTCTTCAATATTATGTAAACCGATCGCCCGGGCGAGGCAATCGTTCACGCCGCCTTTTCCCATATCCAGATTGGTGTGCATGGAAATGACCGAAACGCCGCTGTTGACCGCTTTATAGGCCACGCTTTCTTCGGTGACGCTTTTCAGCGGATCGAAAATGACGGGGTGGTGCGAAACGATCAGCGTACAGCCGCGCCGGACGGCTTCATCGATCGCCGCCGTGCCGCAGTCCAGACAGACCAGCACCTTTTGGACCTGCGCCCCGCGGTCGCCGACCAAAAAGCCGGGATTGTCGAACGCCAGCGCCGTTTCACAAGGGTACAGCCGGTCTAAAAACTCAAATACGTCCCGTGTTTTCATCATTTCTTCACAAACGAGTCTTTCAGCGCGACGGTGCGGTTAAAGACGGGTCTTTCGGCGGTGGAATCCTCATCGGCACAGAAATAACCCTGACGCATGAACTGGAAGGTATCGCCCGGCTTGGCGTCGAACAGATCGCCGGCGATCTTGCAGTTTTCCAACGTCACAAGCGAATCGGGGTTCAGGTTGTCGGCAAAGGACGAAACGCCCTCTTCATCACTCGGGTTTTCGACGTTGAACAGCCGGTCGTACAGACGGACGGACGCGGTTTTGCAGTCGTTCGCGTTGACCCAGTGCAGCGTGCCCTTGACCTTTCTGCCGTCGGGCGTTTCACCGCCGCGGCTTTCGGGATCGTAGGTGCAGTGTACCACCGTGATATTGCCGTTTTCATCGGTTTCATGCGAGGCATAGCGCACGTAGTAAGCGCCTTTCAGCCGGACTTCCTTGGTCGGGCACAGACGGAAATACTTTCCGGGCGGATCGAGCATAAAATCATCCTGCTCGATATACAGTTCGCGCGAGAAGGTCACGGTCTTGGTGCCTTTTTCCGGCTTGTTCGGGTTTATGTCAACCGAAATGTCTTCGGTCTTATCTTCGGGATAGTTATCGATCACGATTTTCAGCGGACGCAAAACCGCCATGGTGCGGTCGGCGTTCTGATTCAGATCGTCACGCACGCAGGATTCGAGCAATGCGTAGTCGATGACGCTGTACGCCTTGGAAACACCGATTTTTTCCACAAAAGCACGGACGGCTTCGGCCGGATAGCCGCGGCGGCGCATACCGCAAAGGGTGGCCATACGGGGGTCGTCCCAACCGGAAACCAAACCGTCGTTGACTAATTTCAGGCACTTACGCTTACTGGTCAGCGTATAGTTGACGTTCATCCGGGCAAATTCGATCTGGCGGGGCGGCGTGGGGATCTCCAACGCGCGCAGGAACCAGTCGTACAGCGGACGGTGATTTTCAAATTCCAGCGAACAAAGCGAATGGGTCACGCCCTCTTTCGCGTCGCTTAACGGGTGGGCAAAGTCGTACATCGGGTAGACGCACCATTTATCGCCCGTGCGGTGGTGGGTCGCCTTTAACACACGGTAGATGATCGGGTCACGCATATTCAGGTTGGGCGATGCCATATCAATTTTGGCACGCAGGACCATTTTGCCCTCTTCCACTTCACCTTCGGTCATTTTGCGGAACAGTTCCTTCGTTTCTTCCACAGGACGGTCACGGTAGGGACTGTTCTTGCCGGCTTCGGTCAGGGTGCCGCGCATTTCACGGATCTCATCGGCGGTACTTTCGTCCACAAACGCCAGCCCTTTATCGATCAGTTTCAACGCGCATTCATAAATGAAATCAAAGTAATCGGAAGCGTAGTAGACGTTATCCCACTTAAAACCGAGCCATTCGATATCTTTTTGAATGGCGTCGACGTACTCGACGTCTTCCTTGGTGGGGTTGGTATCGTCCAGCCGCAGGTTGCACTTGCCGTTATACTTTTCAGCCGTACCGAAGTCGATGCAGATCGCCTTGGCGTGACCGATGTGCAGATAGCCGTTCGGTTCGGGCGGGAAACGGGTCTGCACGCAGGTGTAAACGCCCTCTTTCAGATCCTCGTCAATAAAATCGTGAATAAAGTTAGACGGCTTTGCCGCCTCGGTCAAAATTTCTTTCTCTTCCATGAACAGTACCCTCTTAAAAATTTTCAATCGCGCGGTCGATCCGGCGCAGTGCCTCGTCCCTGCCCAGTACCTGCATGATACTGCACAGATCGGGCGTGTTGCGGCGGCCGGTCACGGCAATACGCAAAACGGTGCTTAAATCCCCGGCGCTGCCCTTAAAGGCATCCGGATTCGCCTTGTATTCCTTGGTTTCGGCGGCAAAGCCGATGGTAGGCGCGACCTGCTTGATGCGGTCAAACCACGCCTGCTTGTCGTCGTTTTCGCTGTAAACTTCCCGATAAGCGGTCAGGAACGCCGCGGCATCCGCCGGGGCGATATTTTCCGGCAGTTCATAGCACGGTTCGTACAGCGCGTCGAAGAAATAGGCAAAATAGGCGCGCGCCTCATTCCACTTGGCAATATCTTTCCGGGGCTTCGGCACGTCACGGTCGATCGCCAGCACCGCTTTGGTATACTCGGGATCGGCACACAAAATACCGTGGAATTCCGGATCGAATTCCTTTGCCCAGTCGGTCAGTTTTTTATAGACCGTTTCGGCGTTCATCGAAGCGACACGGATCTTGCTGACGTCGTTCAGTTTATCGGGATCGAACAGCGCGCCCGAAACGCTCATCTTTTTCAGATTGAACTTGAAATCGCGGTAACTTGCCGCGGGATTGGCACGGCGCCAGTCCTCGAAATCCGAGGCGGCAATGGTCATCAGGTATTCCACGACACTTTCGGCGTCATACCCCTCTTCGGCAAAGAAATGCACCGCCGCTTCGGGGTCCTTACGTTTGGAGATCTTACGTTTCGCGCCGTTGTCCAGTTTCATGATCGGGGAAACGTGTCCGTATTTCGGCACCTTGAATCCCAGCAGTTTGAACAGCTGGATGTGTTTCGGCACCGAGGAGATCCACTCGTCCCCGCGCAGAACGTGGGTCGTGTGCATCAGGTGATCGTCAACGGCATGGGCGAAATGGTAGGTCGGAATACCGTCCGATTTTAAGAGGACGAAATCCTCATCGTTTTCGGGCATTTCGATCTTGCCCTTGATCACGTCGTCGAAGGTGATGCGGTGTTCCTCACTGCCCGGCGAACGCAGACGCACGACAAAGGGTTTGCCCTCGTCGATCAGTGCCTTGGCTTCTTCTACCGTGATATTGCGGTGCTTGGCCCATTCCCCGTGGTAACCGGTGCGGATCTTCTGCGCTTCCTGGGTGTTGCGCACCGCTTCCAGTTCTTCCGCCGTGCAGAAGCAGGGATAGGCCAATCCCTGACGGATCAGGTCTTTTACGTAGGTCTGGTAAATTTCGGCGCGGCGGCTTTGCTGATAAGGGCCGTAATCGCCCGATTCACGCGTGCCGTCCACAAAACCCTCGTCAATGGTGATGCCGAAACGGTTGAGCCCGTCAATGATATCTTCGATCCCACCCGTAACCTCACGTTTTTTGTCGGTGTCTTCAATACGGGTGTAAAAGATCCCGCCGGAGGAGGTGGCGGTCACGCGGTTGACCATGGCGGTGAACAGCGTGCCGAGATGCAGATACCCCGTCGGACTCGGCGCGACACGGGTCACGCGCGCCCCCTCGGGCAGATCGCGCGCCGGATAGCGGTTTTCATAATAATCGGGCGTTTTATCGATTTGCGGAAGCAGCAGTTCCGCCATGCGTTCATTGTCATTCATCTGGGGATTAGTCCTTCCGTAACAGTTTGTTCAGTTCGTCCATAAAGGTGTTGATATCCTTGAACTGACGGTAAACGCTGGCAAAGCGGACGTATGCCACTTCGTCGATTCCTTTCAGTTTTTCCATGACCAGTTCACCGATGTGTTCGCTGGTGACCTCACGGTCGAGCGAGTTCTGGATAATGGTTTCGATATCATCAATGGTGCGTTCCAGCGTTTCGATCGATACCGGACGTTTTTCGCAGGCACGCAGTAAACCGTTCATCAGTTTGTCGCGGTTAAAGGTCTGACGGGACTTGTCCTTCTTAATGACGATGATCGGGAGATTTTCGATCATTTCATAGGTCGTGAAACGCTTGCCGCACTGCAAACATTCGCGGCGGCGGCGGATGCGCTCGCCCTCGTCGGTCGGACGGGAATCAATGACCTTGCTTTCTTCAAAACCACAAAACGGACATTTCATAAAAAAACCTTCTTTACATAATTTTGCATATACACAACTTATTGTAGCACAACCGCCCGTCAAATACAAGAAGAATTTAATATATTTTATATATTCCATTTTTTCGTGCCGCGGAAAAATTAACACTTTTTTCATTTACTTTTACGTTCGTTTGTAGTAAAATAAAAACGGTCAAGTCATCCGCCGGAACGGAAGAACGCCGTTTCCCGCCGGACGGAACGCCGGACAAGTTTATTCGGAGTTCCGCTTGTGTTTCAAAAAGCGGATGATTTAATAATTTGAAAAAGAGGAATACCATGCGACAGTTCAAATCCGAATCCAAGAAACTGATGGATATGATGATCAACTCCATCTACACTCACAAAGAAATCTTTTTGCGCGAGATCATTTCCAACGCGTCCGACGCCATTGACAAACTGTATTTCCGTTCTCTGACCGACGGCACGGTGGGACTGAAAGCCGAAGATTTTTCCATTCGCATTGAAGCCGACAGCGATGCCCGCGTTCTGCGTGTCATCGACAACGGCTGCGGCATGACCGCCGAAGACCTGGAAAAGAACCTCGGTACCATTGCCCATTCCGGCTCGCTCAATTTCCGCAACGAAAACGAAAAGACCGAAAACGTCGATATCATCGGCCAGTTCGGCGTCGGTTTTTATTCCGCCTTTATGGTCGGTGACAAGGTCACGGTCGAGACCCGCGCGTTCGGCGCGGATGAGGCCTGCCGCTGGGAATCCTGCGGCGCAGAAGGGGATAACATCACAAAATGCGACAAGGCGGACGTCGGCACCGTGGTCAGCATCCACCTGAAAGAAGATACCGAAGAAGAAAACTATTCCGCGTATTTGGAGCAGTACCGTATAGCTGAGCTGATCAAAAAATATTCCGACTATATCCGCCACCCGATCCACATGGCGTGGAGTTCCCGCCGACCGATCGAGGGCAAAGAAGGCGAGTTTGAGGACGTCACCGAAGACCGCGTGCTGAACAGCATGATCCCGCTGTGGAAAAAGGCGAAAAGCGAGATCACGCCCGACGATTACAACGCTTTCTACAAAGAAAAGTTCCGTGACTGGGAAGATCCGGCACGTGTCATCCACGCCAAGACCGAGGGTCAGGCGACCTATAACGCGCTGATGTTCATTCCGAAGCATCCGCCGTTCGACTACTACACCAAAGAGTACGAAAAGGGTTTGCAGCTGTACTCCAAAGGCGTGCTGATCATGGACAAGTGCGCCGATCTTTTGCCCGATTATTTCAGCTTTGTCAAGGGGCTTGTCGACAGCGAAGACCTTTCCCTCAACATTTCCCGTGAAATGTTACAGCACGACCACCAGTTGAAACTGATCGCCAAAACGCTGGAAAAGAAGATCCGTTCCGAACTGGAAAAAATGCTGACCGCCGACCGTGCCGCTTATGAGGAATTCTATAAATCGTTCGGCGTACAGCTGAAATTCGGCGTTTACAACGACTACGGTATGCACAAGGACGTTTTGCAGGATCTGCTGCTGTTCACGTCTTCTTTCGAGAAAAAGCCGGCAACCCTGAAAGAGTACGTTTCCCGTATGAAAGAGGGACAGGACAGCATCTACTTTGCCGCCGGCGAAACGGTCGAAAAGATCGAAATGCTGCCGCAGTGCGACGCCGTGCGTGAAAAGGATTACGAAATTCTGTACCTGACCGAAAACGTCGATGAATTCGCGCTGATGATGTTACAGCAGTACGACGGCAAAAAGTTCGTCAACATCTGCGACGAGGGATTCGACCTTTCGACCGAGGACGAGAAAAAGGCGCTGGACGATGAAAACGCCGCCGCAAAAGACCTGTTCGAAGCCATGAAGGAAACGCTGGGCGACAGCGTCCACGCCGTCCGCTTTACCGGGAAACTGAAAGAGCACCCGGTCTGCCTGACCAGTGAAGGCGGTCTTTCGCTGGAAATGGAAAAAACGCTGAACGCCATGCCGAACGCCGGCGGCGAAAAGGTCAAGGCGCAGATCGTTCTGGAAATCAACGCCGAACACCCGATCGCCGAAAAGCTGAAAGGGCTTTACGATACCGACCGTGACACGCTGGCGAAATACGCCAAACTGCTGTACGGCGAGGCCTGCCTGATCGGCGGAAAATCGGTTGCCGATCCGGTGGAACACAGTAAGCTGATTTGCGAACTGATGTTGAAATAAACCGTTGGACAAACACCGCCGTCCGAAAGGAACTTCTGTTATGAGATGGTATATCGCGGAAAGCAAAAGAAGGATCGAAACCGACGATCTGGAAGGTCATCGGGAATTTTTGGAAATGAGCGGTGAACGGGTGCCGTATCCGGTCGAGGCGTACCCCGAGGGCAACATGAAACATTTAAGTGCCGAAAGCGCGCTGTATTGCCGGGTGATCACCGACGGACTGCTGAATATCGTTTCCGACGGGAATGTGTTTTCCTGCCGGGAAAACCTGCCGTTTCTTCCGAACGGCGTGACGCTTAAAAATGTTTATATCAACGGAGAATACCGGAATATCAAAATCAGATAAACACACCGCCCTACGCCCTTGGTTTTTCACCACACAGTGATTTTGATGTGGATTGCTTCACTCCGTTCGCAATGACATAATCACTTATTGTCATCGCGAACCGCTTGCGGCGCGGCGATCCATTGCTTTACGCAAAAAGATGAGACTTGACGCAATTTTCGCCTTGGGTTTCTGTTGCAAAAGATCGCTTTTTTCGGGCGATTGATATCCGCCCCTACGCCCTTGGTTTTTTCACTACACAGAGATTCTGATGTGGATTGCTTCACTCCGTTCGCAATGACATAATCACTTATTGTCATCGCCCCGTTCAAACAATAAGATTTTTGCGTTTAT
>JAZUFP010000012.1:0-4316 GCA_045640765.1 Acutalibacteraceae bacterium | reverse complement strand
TGTACGGAAACATCCCGACATTACGAGCGTTAATGCGCAGAAGGCGTGTGATAAGGTCTCCCGTAGCTTTACCCGTGAGTGGCAGAAGCAGGTACGGAAATACCAGGTGCCGATTTTTGCGCCCAATACGAAACGCGCATGGACTCTCCGCTTTGACGATATCCTTGCCGACGCCCTTGAAGCCGGACCACTGCGGGCGGAAGAATATCCCTTGCCCGATGACATTGCGGAGCGTGTTAAACAGACCGACTTGAACGATGTTCCTTTTGAGGTGGTATCCGATGTGATCTGTTTCTGCCTTGCGAACCGGCAGGAAGATACCGAATGGGTCGTGCTGCCCATCGGCAATTTCGATGCCTATTATGGCAATACCTATTTCAGTAGAAAATGGCTAAGCCGGATTCCAAATACGATTTTGGAGCGATCGCCGCAGAAAAGCGGAATTTGCCGAGTTACACTGAAATAACTTATAAAACGAAAAAAGCCCCGCCCGGAGCCAAGAAAATTCTTGATTCCGAGTGGGGTCAAGTTATTGATGGATATTTTTCATTCGACCAACCCGTATTTTGTTTTGATGCGATCCAGCTTTTCAAGCATCGGCTCGGCTCCGAACCAAAGGAACAGAACCGTTGCCGCTGCGTGTACGGCATCCATCGGAAATCCGGTTATATAATATCCGAGTATGACCTTGAAGTTCAGTGTCTCACTGCCCCAAATCAAGGCTGAGGCAGGATTCATAATACCGCCGTAGATCAGAAACGTACAAATGGCTCCGAAGATGCAAAGTGATGTGCGGGAACGTAAAAGCAGTCCCTTTTTATATAGTACACCGGCAATAAATCCGATAATGCCCATAGCGAACATCTGAAACGGAGTCCAGGGACCTTGTGAAAAAAGAATATTGGATACAAGCATTGTCACAGCCCCAACGAGAAATCCGGTTTCACCGCCGAATGCCACACCTGCAATAATTGTCAGCGCCATGACCGGCTTGAACTGCGGGAGCATAAAGAATGCCGCACGTCCGGCAATGGCAAGAGCGCATAGTGTAGCAATCATAACAAGCTCACGCGCTTTGGGTTTCCTACCCTCAAAGACAAGAAAAAACGGCACCATACATTCAAGCAGAACGGCAAGTGCAGTGATATAATACTGCTTTCTTTCCATATAAACGACACCAACAAAGAGAGTCAACGGAATCAGCAACAGGATCAAAACGGTTGCGGCAAGCGTTCTTTTGGACAGCTTTCTTTTTTCCGTCGGGGTCTGTATATGAATGGGCGGTTTTGACCGTCTCCCGACCAATAAAGCCGTCAGCACAAGGAGAAGAATGAAAATCCCGTATAGGAACAACTGATCTTTTCCGAGGGAAGTCATACCGCTTTTCCCGATAAACTCACTCAGTTTTTCGTTTTTGGCCGTGTAGAAAAGTAATAAAAGAGCCAGAAAACCGGTTATCGCCGCACCGATTTTCCTCCACAAAGGAAGTGCCTGAGTTGTTTTTTCTTCTTCCGTTTTATATGAAAAGTCCGGCGCCTTCTCTTCCGTTCGTGCCGGCTTTGTCACCTTTCCGCCGATCACGCCAATAACATCATCGCTTGTTACGGCGTTTGGCTCGAATTCTCTTGCCATACGGTTAGCCGCCGTCGTATAAAAACTGTTGCCGGCAAAAAATGAATTCGGCTCCGACACAGAGGCAAGTCTCCCGTCAAAAAACATCCCGCATCTGTCCGCATACTCGGCGCAGAACTCGATATCGTGGCTCACCATTACGATACAGGTACCACGGTTTTTCAGTTTGGTGAGTATTTCGGCAAGCGTTTCCTTAAAAGGAGCATCCAAGCCTTTCGTCGGTTCATCAAGGAGGAGTATATCAGGGGACAGCAGTAATATTTTGGCAAGTGCCGCACGCTGCTGTTCTCCTCCGGAAAGATCATAAGGGTGACGGTCGAGCAATTCGGTGATCCGGCATAAATTTGCAACTTTTTTGATTTCCTGCTCAACAACGCCGGATGCAGTCCTTTGAAGCCTTAATGCGTCGGCAAGGTCTTCATATACCGTTTTTTTAACAAAAACTGTCTGAGGATTTTGCGGCAAAAAGCCGATTTTTCCGTTTCTTCTGACCTCACCGCGATACGGTTTACAGATACCTGCCAAAAGTTTGAGCGTTGTTGTCTTGCCGCTTCCGTTACCGCCGAGAATACAGAACAGTTCTCCCGCAGAAACAGAGAGATCAAGCCCTTTTACGACATCGGGAAGGTCTTTTTCGTATCGGAACCACACTTCCGATGCGGATAGCACAATCGTCTCTTTTCTTTCTGACTTCGGTGTGAGCTCAAGCGGATGCACCGGGTGCTCTGATAGATATGAAGAAAGAAACGTCCGTCCGTCATTGACTGTGATCGGGCAGGCAAGTCCGGTTTCCACCGAGCCCCATATCCTCATAGCGCAGGGCATCGCCGAAAACATTACGCTGTGATTTTCTCTGAGATAGTGTCCGACATCCTGCACCATTCCGCTGCAAAGAACAGCACCGTTTTCCATCACGGCACAGCGATTAGCAAGGGAAAGGGCTTCCTCTAGCCGGTGTTCGGAAAGGATGATCGTTGTTCCGAGTTCCCGGTTGATTTTTCCGAGCGTATTCATAAATTCCGAAGCGGCGATAGGATCGAGCTGTGCTGTCGGTTCATCAAGGATCAGCACCTCCGGCTGTGTAGTCATTACGGAAGCGAGACACAGAAGCTGCTTTTGTCCGCCGGACAAATCGGCCACATTCTTGTAGTACCAGTTTTCAATTCCGAAAAACGCCGCCATTTCAGCGCACCTGCGGCGTATCGTCTCGTTATCGAAACCGAGACTTTCAAGACCGAAAGCAAGCTCGTGCCACACCTTGTCGGTGACAGTCTGATTTTCGGGTGACTGCATAACAAAACCGATTTTGGAAGCACTTTCAACATCCGTTATTTCATCAATGCTTCTGCCGTTAAAAAGTATTTTCCCCGTACGATTTCCGTGCGGTGAAATGGAGGTCTTCAACTGGCGAAGCAAGGTGGATTTCCCGCAGCCTGAGTGACCGCATATAACAAAGAAATCGCCCTTGCTGACCGAAAGAGATACATCAGATAAAGCATTTATTATTTGTTCGGGATAGGCAAAGCTCAGATGTTTGATCTCAAACGTTTCCATACAGCGTCCTCCTTTCGGTCAATCAATATCGGCATAAAACATAAAAAGCAATATACAATTTCAAGTGCTGCCGTCAGCGGTTCAAAAAGAACTCCGCGAATACTGGGATAAAACCGCCAGAACAGATTCCCGGATAACCCTCCGGCTATCAAAAACACGCCAATGAAAACCAGCACGAAAAGCGCATCTTTATCGCGTTCGGTAAACCGATAAACGGAATATGCCGTTCTGTGCCTCGTGCCATATCCCCGGCTTTTCATACTGTCAGAGGTTTCAATGGCATTTTCCATACTCCAGGTAACGACAATGGAAAAGCATACAACAGCATTTTTGATTCGTCGGATCAAGGGACCGTTTGAAGTGTCGCGTCCCATCGTTTTCTGCACTTCTTTAATGTTGTCGAACTGCATCTTGAATCTTGGAATAAAGCGCAATGTCATTGAAAGAATCAGAGACAATGCAGGAATGATCCTTCCAAACAGATAGACAAATTTATCCGAAGTAATGATTTCAGAAAAGCAGGCAAACCAGATCAAGATCGCAGCAAGCATAAGCCCCGCATCGATTCCGTACAGAATGCTTTCAAGAGTCAGCGGGTTACCGGTGGGCAGATAGCAGAGAATCGTTTCTCCTGCGTGTGAAAACGCGGGATTGATAATGATCGTCAAAAGGAAAAGCGGTAAGACCCCTTTCCCAAGAAGTCCTGCCGCGTTTATTCCTTTCAGGCGAATGTAATAACTGACCGCAGAAACAAAAGAAATAAGGAGGCAGACAGGATGCATGGACAGCATGGAAAATCCGAAAACGATTCCGAAAAATACGAAATTCACAAGCGGATGATATTCGGAAAATGTGTCTTTTCCCGGCATAGTGCCCGACCTCCTTTCATTTCTTTACGGGTTGACCGCATAGCCGCCGCCGATATCAGCACCGAGATCGCAGGTGTATCGCCATTCGACAACGTCACCTTGCTCCAGTTGGTAACGGCTGCAGCCGTAATTCGGATACCAACCGTTCACACGGTACATCCATCCGGAGCCGGTGCCGCAATCAAACTCATACAGATTACAGATACCTTCCACATAAGCGCTGTTATAAAGCGGTGTCCACGAGGCTTCCATCTGAATGCC
>JAZUFP010000011.1:0-5292 GCA_045640765.1 Acutalibacteraceae bacterium | reverse complement strand
TGATCCGGAACGCCATATCCGTAAACGCAGTCGCCGCGCAGGATCAGGAACGTTACGAACGCACCTACGGAGAATTGAAACGCCGGTACGATAACTTGACCCGAAAGAAAACCGCCTTATGCCGTGAACGGGAGAACCGTTTGGGCAAGGCGGATTTATTAAGCCGTTTTTTATTTGAGATTTCCGAAAACCAATATCTGGACCTTGAATTCAGTGAGACCCGGTTTCATGCCACAGTCGAACGGATAACGGTCACGCGGGAAGGACGCCTGCTGTTTTTATTCCGGAACGGCACGGAAATTCCCGTGGAGATCTGATATTTTTTACAAACGGTCGTTTAACGAAATAGGTGATTTAACGGTTTGACGGTACTTTTTCGATATTGTCAGACCGTTTTTTCTTCTTTTACATCAAAACAGGGAATAGGAGCTTCCCCCGAAAACCGAAATGCACCACCCGTGTTTTGAAACCCCTTTAACAACGAGCTTTTCTGCGGTCATTTAACGAAAAAGAAAAACAGCAAACCGATACAAACGTATCAATTTGCTGTTTACATTGTGGTCGGGGTGACCGGGTTCGAACCGACGACATCCAGTTCCCAAAACTGGCGCGCTACCAACTGCGCTACACCCCGGAATAATAGATTGTCAAGTACTCTTAATGGGTTTAATAATGAATCCGTATCGTTTTGGTAACCCTCTTGCGGTACCCGAAACTTTTTATCGGCTTGGAGCGCCGAAAAGTTTCGACCGCGGCGCTTCGTCGTGCTCGCCTGATCTGCCACCGGCAGGGCTCGCACTTCTCACCCCAAACGGACACGCTACCAACTGCGCTACACCCCGGAATATTTAAGGCAAGTGTTTTGGCGGTACAGCTTAATAATTATACCCGTTTGAAAACTGTTTGTCAATGAAAATTGCGTGTTTACGAAGGAATTTTATCCGACTGATCCAATCGGTTGCAAAAGGTACGGTTTTATGGTATAATACTTTCGGAATATCGCTATAATGGTTCTTTGAAGGCGTATATGATTTCCGAAAGGTTGAGTGATATGCAAACGTGTCCTTCCTGTCAGTATCAGAATGATGATGACGCGCAATTCTGCTGCAAATGCGGAAAAGCAATAAATCCGGCGGTGAAATCTGGCACCAAAACACCCTCCAAAGGGAACACCGTTGTTTTGGTTATCGGTATTATTCTGGTGATGATCGCACTTGCGGCATCCGGCGCAACGTATTTTCTGAGTCAGAAGACAAAGCGTGAAGCGGAACGGCAAACGGCCAGTGTAAACGCCCGGATCGAACAGTTTGAGGCGGAGCTGTCCAATGGCGTGGAATCCGAAAACGTGGAGGAAACTGCGACAGAAGCGGATGAAACGGCAAAAAAATACGAGCCGTACGTCACTACCGCGAAAAAAGCGGTGATTGCCGAATGGAAAAAACTTTTGAAACGCAGTAAAACCAAGAATGACGGATATATTGAGATCGTCAGCACCCGCGTGATAAAACTGGCAAAGAATAAGAATGACTATTTCAAAAATGTGGATTACGTGGTGGAATTCATTCTGCGCAGTGATTATTACGGCAGTGCGCCTTATTATTTCAACGTCAATATGTACGACAATGTTGTTTTCTATAAGGACGGCACCTGCAAGGTGACTTCCGGATTTTTCCGGACCTATCTGGCCGAACCGAAGACAAAGGTCGCGGATTTCGACAAGGTCATTGAAGAAATAGCGGAACTCGGCGATGCGTTTAACGAAGCAGTCCTTCCCGAATCGGCCGAGCCGACGGAAGAGCAGAAACCGGGCACTACCGAAGCGGATGGAACTTCGTCTGCGGAAGAACAGCCAACCGCAGAAACAGAGTCAGAAAAAACCGAAAAAGAATAAAAAAGTGGCGGAACGAAAGTTCCGTCACTTTTTTTGTAATTGTTTCCGGGTGTTCCAAAGAACGGAAAATGCTGTTTCCGGATCGTCGATCGGCGCGACGGCTTTTTCCATGGGGCAACTGTCGGTCCCGGCACGGTTGATGATCCGGTCGGTCAGGGTTTCGAAGCGGACGGGAATTCGGTAACGCTCCAGTATTTCCTGCGCCGGAATGCTTAATACTTCGGCATAGACCGATCGTATTTCCGCTTTGATAAACAGCAGAGCCGCCGCTTTCCCGACGATTTTATCCGCCACCGAAAAACCGCGCAGATCGACACCGTTGTTCAAAAAATCCAGCATCGGCGAAATGCCGGTGGCGGTGGAAGTATAAACGCTTTCGCCCCGCACCGCCGCGCAGGTGATCCTGTCTTTCAGCAGGGCTGTGGCTTTTTGTAAATCACTCATAGGTCAGTCACCGTTTTCCGGTTCGTGGGGGTCAAATTCCGCAGAAATCGTTTTCAACAGGTCGCGGATGGGCAGATGCTGCGGGCAGATCGCCTCACATTTTCCGCACCCGATACAATCCTTTGCCGCGCCGCGGTTTTTCGTGTGGATATTGTAATAATAGGATGAATTCCAGTTATTGTAGGTTTTTTTGGCGTTCAGGCAGGCGAACAGGTCGGGGATCAGTATTTTTTGGGGGCATCCGTCCACACAGTAACGGCAGGCGGTGCAGGCGATCTGATTCTGCTGTTTCAGTATGGAACGGACGGTATGGATCGCGTTTTGTTCCTGCTCGTCAAGCGGACGGAACGATTTCATCGCGGCGGTGTTGTCCCGGATCATATCCGTGTTTCCCATGCCCGAAAGGACCATGAAAACGTTTTCAAAACCGGCGGCAAAGCGGATGGCGTAGGACGCGGCGCTTCCGCCGTTCAGCGCGTCAAAGGCTTCCTGCGCGGCAGGCGGCAGATTAACTAAACAGCCACCCTTGACCGGCTCCATTACGATGACCGGCTTGCCGAATTTTTCGCAGACTTCGTAAACGCGTTTGCTGTCTACCGCCGGATCGCCGTAGTCGATATAATTCAACTGGATCTGAACGACCTCGATCTGCGGATATTCGGTCAGGATCTGTTCCAGCACTTCGGCCTTATCGTGGAACGAAATGCCGAAATGACGGATCTTTCCCTCTTTCAGAAATTCCAGCGCCGTTTCATAGGCACGCAGTTTTTTATACCGTTCAAACAGACCTTTGTCCTGCGCGTGCATCAGATAAAAATCAAAATAATCCACGCCGCAATCCGCCAACTGTTGCTCGAACAAAGGACGGATCTCTTCGGTCGAGGAAAAGAACGGATTGGACAGTTTGCTGGTCAACACAAAACTTTCACGCGGATAGCGGTCGGTCAGGCAGGTTTTGATGGCGGGCTCGCTTTTGCCCTGCAAATAGCCGTGTGCGGTATCAAAGTAATTGAATCCGCCTGCCATAAACGCGTCGACCATTTTTTTGGTTTCTTCAAGGTCGACTGCGTCGCCCTGCAGGGGCAGCCGCATAAATCCGAAACCGAGTTTTTTCTTGATTTCCGGGAACAAAGTTTTCATAACAGATCTTCCTTTATAAAAGTTTGTTGATCTCTTCGGCGTAGCGCACCGTTTCCATGGCGTCTTTGGCGTATTTACCGGCATGGATCGCCGCGGCGTATTCTTCGGTCAATACCGCGCCGCCGACCACGACTTTGCAGAAGGGAGCTTTTTCGTGAAGCTCTGCCACGGTTTTTTCCATGGCGGGTACGGTGGTCGTCATCAGTGCGCTTAATCCGACCAGCGGCGCGCGCAGACGGAGCGTTTCATCCACAACGGTCTGCGGCAAAACGTCTTTCCCGAGGTCGACTACGTTGAATCCGTAATTTTCAAGCAACAAGCGGACGATATTTTTTCCGATATCGTGAATATCCCCCTGAACGGTCGCGAGAATAACGGTGCATTTACCGCCGGCATTGCTTTGCGGCAGGGTGGTTTTGATTTGTTCAAAGGCACTTTTCGCGGCTTCGGCACTCATCAGCAGTTGGGGCAGATAAACGGTTTTCTTTTCAAAACCGATGCCGACCGTATCCAGCGCGGGGATGATCTCGTTCTGAACGATATCCAGCGGTGCCGTTGTTTGCAGTAACCGGTCGGTCACTGCGGCGGCCATGTCTTTTAATCCTTTTATGATGGCACGCTGTAAATCGGGGCGCCCGTCGGCTTCGTCCGGTTTTGCCGTCACGGTCACGGCGGTGCCGTCGGCCGTTTGGGGCAGGGAAGCGGCAAAATCAATATACGCACCGCAGTTGTCGTCCCATCCGCTTAAAGCGTTAAAACTGTAAAACGCTTTCATAATCTCGTCCGAGTACGGATTGATAATGGCGGCGGAAAGTCCCAGCGTCATGGCCATGGTCAGAAACGTGCCGTTGACAATATCCCGCCGCGGCAGACCGAACGATACGTTGGAAACACCGAGTGAAACGTGGCAGCCCAGTTCGGTTTTGATGCGCCGAACGGCTTGCAGGGTCTCTTTGGCGGCGTTTTTGTCGGCGCTGACGGTCATGGCAAGCGGATCGAAGATCAGATCCTTTTGATCGATTCCATAGGTCTTCGCGGTTTTCAGAATTTTCTTCGTAATGGCGACCCGTCCGTCGGCGGTGTCGGGGATCCCGTTTTCGTCCAGCGTCAGCGCGACGATCAGTCCGCCGTATTTGGCGGCAAGCGGGAAGACGCTTTCCATACTTTCGCGTTTTCCGTTGACCGAATTGATCATGGCTTTTCCGTTGTAACGGCGCAAAGCCGATTCCAGCGCCGCCGGATCGGAAGAATCGATTTGCAGCGGCAGATCGGTGACCGCCTGCAATTCCCGAACGGTATGCGTCAGGGTTTCGACCTCGTCGATCTCGGGCAGACCGACGTTGACGTCTAATATATCCACGCCTTTTTCCTGCTGGGCGATCCCTTCTTTGAGGATATAATCGGTTTCACCGTTCCGCAGGGCTTCTTTGAAACGCTTTTTGCCGGTCGGGTTGATGCGTTCACCGATCAGCACGGGACGGTCTTCAAAAAATACGGCGTGTGTGTAGGAAGAAACGCAGGTGCGTTTTGTTTCGGGAAGTGCCACGGTTTCCATGCCGTCCGCCCGTTCGGTCAGCGCCCGGATGTAATCGGGCGTGGTGCCGCAGCATCCGCCGGCGATCCGCACCCCTTTTCGCAGGGATTCGGCAACGTCCCCGGCAAATTCTTCGGGGGAAACGTCATAAACGGTTTTTCCGTTTTCGACCTTCGGCAGACCGGCGTTGGGCTTCAGAATAACGGGCACAGAAGCATAACGCAGATATTCCCCGGCAACTTTGCCCAGTGCTTTCGGCCCTAACGAGCAGTTCAGTCCGATC
>JAZUFP010000010.1:0-9441 GCA_045640765.1 Acutalibacteraceae bacterium | reverse complement strand
CTGCAATACCATTCACGGGAAAGCAGTTCCGGTGTCTGATAGATCAGGTTGGTGGTAAAGACCTTGTTGATCAGGCCGCGTTCATAATACTCATCAAACTTTTCCAGTCCTTCCACGAACAGACCGAACGTGGAGAACACAAAGATGCGGTTCGCGCCCTTTTCTTTCAGTTTCGCGGCGATATCCAGCATGGATTCACCCGAAGAGATCATATCATCGACCAGGATCAGATCCTTGCCGGTGATATCGTTGCCGAGGAATTCGTGCGCTTCAATCGGGTTTTTACCGTTGACCACGACCGAGTAATTGCGGCGTTTATAGAACATACCGAGTTCGAGACCCAAAACAGAGGAATAATAAATACAACGGCCCATACCGCCTTCGTCGGGCGAAACGATCATGGCGTGTTCACGGTCCAGTTTGATATCCGGAACGTTTTTCAGCAATGCCTTGATCATCTGATACGTTGCCTGAACGTTATCGAAACCGTCCAGCGGAATGGCATTATTGACACGGGGATCGTGTGCGTCAAAAGTAATGATATTCTTCACACCCATGGCGACCAGTTCCTGCAAAGCCATGGCGCAATCCATGGATTCACGGGCGGTGCGGCGATGCTGGCGGCCTTCGTACAGCATCGGCATGATCACGGAGATACGGCGTGCCTTACCCCCGAACGCGGCGATAATACGTCTCAGATCCTGGAAATGATCGTCCGGGCTCATCGGGACCATACGGCCGTACATTTTGTATTCCACGCTGTAATTATAGCAGTCGCAGAGAATAAACGCGTCCAGACCGCGGGCGGTATGATTGAGAACCGCTTTGGCTTCACCGGTACCGAAACGCGGACAGTTGGAACCGACGACGTAAGTCGTATCGTCTTCCACTTCGCGGAACTGTTTGAGGTAATAATCCACCTTGGAAGCGATGTCCTCGCAGCCGCGCATGCTGACGATCGCAAGATCGCCGTAAGGGGTGTGTTTGAAATTTACTTTTGCCATAAATGAAGACCTCCGAACCCGAAAATAATTTTAGCACTTTTAATATAACATACTTTCAAGCACAAAAAAAGCCCTTTTTTGTTTTTTCGGTAAAGTTTGTGCATTTTTTTGCCGAAATGCAGAAAAAAGAATTGCTATTTAGTTATTTATTTGCTATAATAAATTGAATTATTATGAAAAGATAG
The DNA here is from genome assembly GCA_045640765.1 of Acutalibacteraceae bacterium. Taxonomy (GTDB): domain Bacteria; phylum Bacillota; class Clostridia; order Oscillospirales; family Acutalibacteraceae; genus UBA737. Next base: position 8,252 of record JAZUFP010000010.1, on the reverse strand, counting down.
GACGTGTATTTTTATGCCGCTCGTTACTTTATTGGCTTATACCCCCGACCCTGAAAAAACCGTGGCTTCCGCCGCGAAACTTTGTTACAGTTCTTCCGGCATTGCCACCTTGCAGGAAGGGTTGACGCCGGAAAAAACCGCGTCGTTTGTCGAAATGCTTTCTGACATGGGACATGAAAGCCCGATCGAACATACCAGTTTCACTTTCGGGATCGAGGGCGTTTCCCGTTCCCTGCTGGCACAGATCACCCGTCACCGTATCGCTTCCTATTCGGTCAAATCACAGCGCTACGTCCGGGAAGGCAGTTTTGAATACGTTACGCCGCCCGAGATCGCCGATATTCCGGAAGCCATGACGGTTTACGAAGAAATCATGGATGCCGATCAGAAAGCGTATGACCGGCTGGCGCAATTATTGAAAGATAAACATACCGCGGCGTTCATCGCCGAAGGAAAAGACGAAAAGACCGCCGCCCGGCTGGCAGAGAAAAAAGCGATCGAAGACGCGCGCTTCGTCCTGCCGAACGCCTGCGAAACCAAAATGGTCGTGACCATGAACGCACGCAGTCTGCTGAACTTTTTCCGTCATCGCTGCTGCAACCGCGCCCAGTGGGAGATCCGCGAAGTTGCCAATCAGATGCTGCGGCTCGTTTCCGCCGTCGCGCCGGATCTTTTCAAAAAAGCCGGTCCGTCCTGCGTATGCGGTCCCTGCCCCGAAGGTAAAATGACCTGCGGAAAAGCCGCCGAAATGCGCGCCTTTTATGAGGAAATGAAAAATAATGGGTAAATTGATCGTTATCGAAGGGCTGGACGGCAGCGGAAAATCCACCCAACTGGAACGGCTGCCGCAGCGTCTGCTTGAAAACGGGATCGACTGTCAGACCGTTTCGTTTCCCAACTATGAAAGCGATGCCTGCGCACCGGTCAAAATGTATTTGGCAGGTGAATTCGGCAGCAAGCCGGAGGATGTGAACGCCTACGCCGCGTCCTGTCTGTATGCCGTAGACCGCTTCGCTTCCTATAAAACCGTGTGGGGCGACTATTACAACAACGGCGGCACCGTCGTTTCGGGTCGCTACACCACCTCGAACGCAGTGCATCAGTGCTGTAAACTGCCGCGCGAACAATGGACGGCTTATTTAGACTGGCTGTATCGGTTTGAATATGAACAGATCGCCATTCCGAAACCCGATTTAGTACTGTTTTTGGATATGCCGGTCGAGGTTTCGCAGAAATTATTAAGTACACGCTATCATGGCGATGCTTCCAAAAAAGACATCCACGAACGTGACGTGGCCTATCTGGATCACTGTCGGGAAGCCGCGCTGTTTACCGCCGAATATTCGGGATGGGAGATCATACCTTGCGCCGAAAACGGTGAACCGCGAACGGTGGAAGCCATCGGGCAGGATATTCTGGATCACGTATCACGCATTTTCAAAGGAGAACAAAAATGATTTATATTTTCTTGGCAGACGGATTTGAAGAGGTCGAGGCACTGGCGCCGCTGGATATTCTGCGCCGGGCGAACCTGCCGGTCAAAACCGTCGGTGTGACCGGGAAAACGGTGACCGGCTCGCACGGGATCCCGGTCGTTGCCGATTGTGAGATCGGAGAGGTCGGCACGGACGGTCTGACCGCCGTTATCCTGCCGGGAGGAATGCCCGGAACGACCAATCTGGAAGCGTGTGACCGACTGATGAAACTGGTCGATCACGCCGCCGAACAGGGTCTGGTGATCGGTGCGATCTGCGCCGCGCCCTCTATTCTGGGACATCGCGGTATTCTGAACGGCAAACGGGCGACCTGTTTCCCCGGATTTGAGTCCCACCTGACCGGTGCGCGTCACACAGACGAACCCGCTGTCATTGACGGAAATATTGTGACCGGTTGGGGTGCCGGCGGCGCCTTGGAATTCGGACTTGCTTTATTAGAGGTACTGACCGACCGCGCTACCGCCGAAAAGATGCGCAGATCCATGCGCTGTGTCCCCGCCGAAATGTGATCAAGGAGAATGAAAAATGGACGAAAAACGTGAAATCGAGGAAACTGTGACCGGGCAAACCGCCGAACCGGAAGCCGCGCTGTCTTTTGAAGACCTGCTGAATTCGGCGCCGGAAACAGAGGAAGAATACATCGAAGAAGAATATTACGAAGAACCCGAACCGATCGCGAAACCGGTCAAAACGGCAAAGAAGAAAAGAAAAAACGGCGGCACACTGAAAGCCATTATCTGGATCATTGTCATCATTGCCATTTCGCTGGGCTTTGCTTATGGGATCGTTCGAGTGATCGCGGACTTTTTGGGGATCGGGTTCGATCTCAACAACGGTTTCGGACGTGAGGGATACGTTGAACTGACTATTGAAAAAGGCAGTAACACGACCAAGATCGCCGATCAGCTGGTCGATGCCGGCATTATCAACTGTCCGCACGTTTTCCGTCTGTATTCCAAATTGAACCATTACGACGGGCAGTACAAATACGGCGTCTTTATTTTGAAAAAGGACGTCGGCTACGGTGATCTTGCCGATTCGCTGATGAACGACGGTTACAAAGCCAAAACCGTTTCGGTACAGATCCCGGCGGCAAGTTCGGTGCAGGAGATCGCCGCGCTGATGGAAAAGAATCACATCTGCCATGAATCGGATTTCCTGGCGCTGTCGGGTGATTTCGCACTGGGGATCAAAAATCTGAATACGATTTATCAACAGCGCTTCACCTATACGGATTTTGATTACGAGTTCCTGAAAGATATTCCGAAATCTTCCAAATACCGCCTGGACGGTTATCTGTTCCCCGATACTTACGAATTCCTTTGCCACGAAGAAAAGGAATTTGATGAAATGCCAAATTCAGTACAGTTTGCTTATGCCGCCATTGATAAAATGCTGGGCACGTTAGACGAAAAAGTCGGCGACAAACTGCGCAAACGCGCCGAAAACAGCGATTATTCATTCCACGATCTGGTTATCATGGCATCGGTCATCCAGCTGGAAGCCGGCAATGCCAGCCAGCAGGACGCCTGCCATGTCGCACGCGTTTTCTGCAACCGTCTGGAAGGGGTCAACTGGGAAGGTCCGAAGCGTTTGGAAAGCGATCCGACCGTGACCTACGCCAACGAGGTCGGCAACGATCTTTTCAACACCTATGAAAACGAGGGTCTGCCCCCCGCGCCGCTGGGTTCACCTGACGTCAAGGCGCTGACCGCCGCCGCCACCCCGAAAAAGAATTCGGATATGACTTATTTTGTGACGGATAAAAACGGCCGTTTCTATTTCAACAACACGTTGGGCGCGCACAACAACACCATCGCTTCCCTGAAAGCAAAGGGACTTTGGCTGTATACGACCTTTTAATGATGAAGAACCTGGAATTACTTTGCCCGGCAGGAACGTTTGAAGGCGTGAAAACCGCCGTGGATTTCGGCGCGGATGCCGTATATTTAGGCGGATCGGCTTTCGGAATGCGAACGACCGCCGCGTTGAGCGATGACGACCTGGCCAATGCCATCGGCTATGCCCATACCCATGACGTCAAAGTCCACGTTACATGCAATACCATTCCGCATAACGATGAAGCCGCCGTGCTGCCCGATTTCCTGCGGAAGCTGGACGATCTCGGCGCGGACGCGCTGATCATTGCCGATCTCGGCACACTGCGGCTGGCGCAGAAATATGCGCCGCACGCCGATATCCATTTATCCGTTCAAGCCGGTGTGACCAATTACGAAACGGCAAACGCCTTTTATGAACTGGGCGCGAAACGAGTCGTTCTGGCGCGCGAACTGACGCTGGAAGAGATCGCGGAGATCCGTGCCAAAACGCCGAAAGAACTGGAACTGGAAGCGTTCTGCCACGGGGCGATGTGTGTTTCCGTTTCGGGCAGATGCCTGCTTTCCGATTATATGGCGGGTCGGGATGCCAACCGCGGTGCCTGCGCGCAGTCCTGCCGCTGGCATTACGCGCTGATGGAAGAGACCCGTCCCGGTCAATACTACGATATTTCCGAAACGGACGGCGGCACCTATATTCTGAACGCGAACGATCTTCGGATGGCGGAACACTTAGACAAGCTGACCGCCGCCGGCGTGACCAGTTTCAAAATCGAGGGACGCGCCAAATCAGAATACTATATTGCCGTGACCACCAACGCCTATCGCGGCGCGCTGGACAGCTTAAAAGCGGCGAACGGCGAAAACTGGCAGGTACCGCAATGGGTGCTGGATGAGCTGGACACCATCAGCCACCGCCCCTACTCTACCGGGTTTTACTTCGGACGTCCGCAGGGCAAACAGAATTATGAAAGCGCCGGTTATCTTCGCGATTACGCCATTGCCGCCACGGTGGACGGCTATAACGACGGGCAGATCATTGCCACGTTAAAAAACAAGTTTTTAAGCGGCAGACAGCTGAACTGTCTTGAACCGCATTCCGTTCCGTTCGTACTTTCCACAGAGGAACTGTACGACGCGGACGGTAACCGGATCGAATCCGCACCGCACCCGATGATGCAGATCCGTATCCCCTTCCCGCGGCCCGTTCAAAAAGGCGCGGGATTACGCATGAAAGTAGGCGATTCTCTTTGAGTCAGAAAGAACAAAGCGGGTTGAATATCATCATCGTCGGCTGCGGCAAGGTCGGCGAAGCACTGTTGGAACAACTCTGTCATGAAGGTCACGACGTGACGATCATCGACAAAGACGCCAAACGTGTTCAGAAGGTTGCCGAATCGTACGACGTTATGGGCGTTGTCGGGAACGGTGCCAGCTATGAAGTCCAGATGGAAGCCGGTATCGAAACGACCGATCTGATCATTGCCGTGACCGGATCGGACGAACTGAATCTGCTGTGCTGTACGATGGCGAAGCAGGTCGGTGACTGCTCGGCGATCGCGCGTGTACGCACGCCCGATTACAGCAAAGAGGTCACTTACCTGCGTGAAAAACTGGGTTTGACCATGATCATCAACCCCGAACTGGAAGCCGCGAAAGAAGCTGCCCGCATTCTTTCTTTGCCCACCGCGCTGGATGTTGATACCTTCGCGCACGGGCAGGCGGAAATCATTAAATTCAAAATTCCGCAAGACAATATGCTGGCCGGCATGGAAATTGCCGAATTTGGGAAAAACGTCACTTCGGATATCCTGATCTGCGCCGTGGAACGCGGTGAACGGGTCTATATCCCGTCCGGTCAGTTCCGCCTTTTGGCAGGCGATATCGTTTCTTTCGTTGCCCAGCGGAAAATCGCCCGTTCTTTCCTGAAATATATCGGATTCAAAAACAGTCACGTTAAAGACACGCTGATCGTCGGCGGAAGCGATACCGCCCTGTATCTTGCCAGACTGCTTGACAATCTGAACATTTCGGTCAAGATCATTGAAGAAAATCGGGAACGCTGTGAAGAACTGGCCATTCTCCTGCCCAACGCCGTCATCATCAACGGAAACGGAAGCAATGAAGACCTGCTTCGTGAAGAAGGGATCACCGCGGTCGATTCTTTCGTTCCACTGACCAGTATCGACGAAGAAAACGTACTGCTGACCCTTTTTGCCAAGCGGGTTTCCAACGCCAAGGTCATTACCAAGATCAACCGTACGAGTTTCAAGGATCTGATTTCGGAACTGAATCTCGGCAGTCTGGTTTATCCGCAGTATATCATCAGCGAAAACATCGTTGCCTACGTCCGCGCCAAAACCGCGTCCAAAGGCAGCAGCAATATCGAAACGCTGTATCACATGTTTGACCGCCGTGTAGAAGCCATCGAATTCTGCATTCGGGAATCCTCTGCCGTGACCGATACACCGCTGATGGATCTGAATATCAAAGACGAAGTTCTGATCGCGACTATCAACCGCCACGGAACCATTATCATTCCGAGCGGTTCGGATGATATCCGTGTCGGCGATACCGTCATGGTCGTAACGTCACATACCGGATTCAGTGATATCCGCGATATTCTGAGGTAACGCCATGAACAGATCGATGATTCGCTATATTTCCGGCTGGGTACTGAAAATCGAAGCCGCGCTGATGTTGCTGCCGATCGTCATCGCGCTGATATATAAAGAAAAACAGGGTCTGTGGTTTCTGGCCGTTGCCGCAGGATGTTTCGCGCTCGGTTTCCTGCTTTCGTTCAAAAAGCCGAGAAGCAACGTGCTGTACCTGAAAGAGGGTTGCTTCGCCACCGCGATCTGCTGGATCTTTCTGTCGGCGTTCGGCGCGTTGCCGTTTGTTCTGACGGGTGAGATCCCGAATTACATCAACGCGTTGTTCGAGACCGTTTCCGGCTTCACGACGACCGGCGCAAGTATTTTGTCCTCGCTGGGCGGAATGTCCCACTGTTCACTGGCGTGGCGCAGTTTCACGCATTGGAGCGGCGGCATGGGTGTGCTGGTATTCTTGCTGGCGATCGTTCCGCTGAACGGCGGCTCCCACATCAACCTGATGCGTGCCGAAAGCCCCGGTCCGTCGGTCGGAAAACTGGTTCCGAAACTGCGGCAGACCGCATTGCTGTTATACGTGATTTACAGTGGAATGACCGTTCTGGAATTCATTTTCCTGGTTTGCGGAAAAATGCCGGTATTTGACGCCATGCTGACCTCGTTCGGTACGGCGGGCACCGGCGGTTTCTGGATCAACGACACGCCGATGTCAGCGCTTTCGCCGTATATCCAATGGGTCATCGCGGTCTTTATGATCCTGTTCGGGGTCAATTTCAACGCCTATTATTTCCTGCTGTTCCGTAAATTCCGCAAGGCGTTCGGCATGGAGGAAGTACGTTATTATTTCATCATCATCCTCGTGGCCGCCGGCATTATTACGCTGAACACGGTCCAGACCGTCGGCAGCGTCAGCAAGGCGATCCGCGATTCCGTTTTCCAGGTCGGAACGGTCATTACAACCACCGGTTTTTCGACCGTCAACTTTGATCAGTGGCCCTCGCTCAGCAAAACGGTCATGGTCCTGCTGATGTTCTGCGGCGCCTGCGCCGGCAGTACGGGCGGTGGTATCAAGGTTTCCCGTATCATGATCGCTTTCAAGAGCATTTTCAAGGAAATGCTTTCCTATATCCATCCGAAATCGGTACGGAAGATCAAGATGGAAGGAAAACCGGTCGAACATGAGATCGTACGTTCGGTCAACGTTTATCTGATCACGTTCACCACCCTTTTCATCCTTTCCCTGCTGATCGTATCGATCGAAGGCAAAGATCTTGTGACCAACTTCACCGCGGTCACGGCGACCATCAACAATATCGGCCCCGGTCTTTCCAAAGTCGGACCGATGGAAAACTTCGGTCATTTCTCGGTTCTTTCCAAATGCGTACTGATTTTTGATATGTTGGCAGGCCGTTTGGAACTCTTCCCCATGCTGATTTTACTGCACCCCGCCGCGCTGCGCGAAATGCTTCATCTGCGCCGCAAAGGCAAAAAAGCGTAATATCCATAAAATAGCACCTCACGGGTATACTATCCGTGAGGTGTTTTCATGTCTTTCAACCGTACGTTCGGGCGGCGGTGCGTGACTTGTTATTTTCTGCTTTGCGTACTGCTGTTGTTCTGCTGTCTGCGATTAAGTACCATTGCCACCGGGAATTACGCCGCCGTCCAAAAAATACAGAATCAATACCGTGTGACGCTGTGCCGACCGCGCGGCACGATTTACGACTGCCGGAAGCGGCCGCTGACCAATCGCAGTGAACGGATCGTTGCCGCCGTCGCGCCGACCGAAGAAAACGTGCTCACCCTGCGAAACACGCTCGGGCGGAAAGCGTTTGACACCATAGCCGACTCCCTTTCCGCCGGCAAGCCGACGGTCTGCACGCTGCCGGAAGAGATCCGTCAAAGCGGCATCGTATGCGCAAGCGTAGGTGTGCCGCATACTTCCGATCAGCCCGCCGTTCATCTGATCGGCACGTTGGACGCTTCGGGTCACGGTACGTCCGGACTGGAAGCCGCGTTTGACGAAATACTGTATAAAGAAGAAATAAGGGCGGTTTTCAGCGTGGACGGTTTCGGTAACGTTTTGTGCGGTGAAAAAATCACACTGGAACAGTCCGCCGCCAAAAGCGCCGTCTATACCACGCTGGATCTTACGGTACAGCGCGCCGTTGAACAGGCGACCCTGGATCTGCCGTGCGGTGCCGCCGTTCTCTGCGACCTGCACGGGGCGATACTGGCCGGGGTCAGCCGACCGGTCTTTGACTGCACCGTCCTTGCCGCGTCGTTAGAGCGTGAAGACGCGCCGCAGA
>JAZUFP010000009.1:0-3196 GCA_045640765.1 Acutalibacteraceae bacterium | reverse complement strand
AGGAAATCGTAAGGGAAAGATCAGAACATATGTGAACCTGTTTCTGACGATGCTGATTGGCGGACTTTGGCACGGTGCGAACTGGACCTTTATTGTTTGGGGCGGAATAAACGGTTTTGCACTGGTTGTTCATAAGCTGTTCATGAATTGGAAACTGAAAAAGTTTGGCAGAAAAGATGCCGGCGGAACGGTCTGGAAGATCATTTCGGGTATCTTAACATTCCTGTTTGCAAACTTCTGTTGGGTATTTTTCAGAGCGGATTCACTTTCAAATGCTGTAGACGTTATCAAGCAAATTTTCTATACCGGTGCCGGAATCGAAAGACCGTATACCTGGGCGTTTTTCGCGCTTGCAATTGCACTTGCCGAGATTATCGCGGCTGTTTGCAGAAGAAAAAAGAACTGCGGAAAATTAGAACAGGAGTATTTGGTTTTTGATTTAAGCAAGATCATTCCGCTTGCGTTGTTTTTTACATTGGTAGGCATAACTGTCATTATGGCATACACAGGAGATACAGCATTTATTTATGGAAAATTTTAATTGATGAGAGGTCAAAATGGATAAGAAACCGTTAGTAGCTTTATTGACAAATAACGATGATGATGTCTATTGCTTTCGTCTTGAATTGATTCAGGCACTGATCGCGGAAGGGTATGATATGCTCATCTCTTGCCCGGACGGTCCGAAATTTGAGCTGATGAAGGACGTACCCTACATTTATGATAATCCGGAGATAGACCGAAGAGGTACAAGCCTGGTTGCGGACGGGAAGTTATTGCTTCATTATCGGAAACTCTTCAAAAAATACAGACCCGCAGTTGTTTTGACCTATACGGCAAAACCGAATGTGTACGCAGGTATGGCGGCAAGAATGCTCGGAATACCGTATATCTGCAACGTGACGGGACTGGGCAGTGTTTTGAATAAGACAGGTGCCATGAGGGCATTTATTATGTGGCTTTTCAAGCAGTCTTACCGAAACGCGGCCTGCGTAATGTTCCAGAATTCCACAAACATGAAACTTGCCGAGGAAAACGGCATGATAAAGGGTGATTACAGGCTGATTCCGGGTTCCGGGGTTGCTCTTGGCCGCTATCCGGTGCAACCTTATCCGGACGGCGGAAACGGCATCGACGGAGAACCCGTTGTTTTCAACTATATCGGCCGCGTCCTTCATGATAAGGGTGTGGATGATTATATTGAGGCGGCTAAACGGATCAAACAGAAATATCCGAACACGGAATTCAATATGCTCGGCTTTATCGAACCGACAGAAAACCATTATGAAGAAGAGTTGCGTATTCTCGGCGAGCAGGGCATCGTTCATTACATAGGCAGCCAACAGGATGTGAAACCCTGGATCGCCCGATCCCACGCGATCATTCATCCCTCTACCTACGGGGAAGGAATGAGTAACGTTCTTCTTGAAAACGCCGCAAGCGGAAGACCGATAATCACGACCGATAATCCCGGGTGCCGGGAAACGGTGGTCGACGGAAAATCCGGTTGTATTTATCACGGCGGCGATGTTGACGCATTGGAAAAGAAGATCGCTGATTTCTTGTCTGTTGCCAACGAGTCGAGAAAATCGATGGGGTTATGCGGACGGAAATACATAGAAGAAAACTTTTCAAGAGAGATCGTAATAGATGCATATGTGGATCAGATTAAAACGATATTCCGCGAGAAAAGTTAAATGTAATGTAAAAGGTTTTGGCGCTGATGAATTCCGGAAGTATCACCTATAAGTGCGGCGGTATCAGTTGCAAAGGAATAATTATAAAACATAGCGGGGAAAAAATATGATAATAGGGTATACAGCAGGTGTATATGATATGTTTCATGTCGGGCATTTGAATGTAATAAAGAATGCCAAATCGCTCTGTGATTATTTAATAGTTGGCGTGTCTACCGATGAGGTTTGCAATGAGCATAAGCATAAAACACCCATCATTCCGTTTGAACAAAGAAAAGCAATAGTGGAAGCAATTAAATATGTTGATTTGGTAGTTCCGCAGGACGATTATACCGTGGAAGGAAAGATCAAAGCGGCAAAAGATAATAACGTTCAGATCATGTTCGTGGGTGACGATTGGAAAGGCACTCAAAAATGGAAAACCATCGAGCAGGAACTCAGCAAAATCAACGTCAAAGTAGTATATTTGCCCCATACAGACGGAATATCTTCCACTATGCTGCGCCAGATAATACAGAAAGGAAACAAGTAAGAGAAATGAGTTACAGTTTTCAAAAAATAATAGAATCCCTGCCGAAAAAGAAAAACTCAAACAGTTCCTGGTGGGTGAAACTGTGGGTGCGTCGGGTATCGTTCCTTTTTACTTATCTTTTGATCAATCTGGGCTTTTCTTCCAATGCCGTTTCTGTATTATCCGTTTTTGTATCAATAGCGGCTTTTATATGTTTTGCCGTTCCGGGTACCGTCAGTATGATCGTCGCCGTGGTTTTGATAAACCTTTGGCTGATCCTCGACTGTGTTGACGGGAATATTGCCAGATGCAAAAAAATGAAAACGGTATACGGGGAGTTCGTGGACGATATCGGCGGCTATTATGTTGTCGCCTTTGTTTATTTGGCAATTTCGATCTGCGCATACCATCAGGGCGGTTTGTTTATTAACGGATCATTCTGGATCGTAGTGGTAGGTGCGGTATCATCTATCTGCGATATATTGGCAAGACTGATCAATAAGGATTATGTGAATTTTTCAAAGAAACGCACAGACTATGTTGAAACCGATTATACGAATGAAAGTAAGAAATCACTCTCTTTCATCCGCAGACGTATCGGCAAAGAAATAGGTGTATCGGGTCTGTTCATGCCGTTCGCGATCATCGGCGCAATCTTTTCGGCTTATGATGTTATGACTGTTTTTTATGCATTGTTTAACGGTGCGGCATTGCTTTCAACCACGGTTATATATATTTATAAAGCAGACAAGTATGATAAAGACCACAGACAGGATGCTTGCTGAAAGCCGTTTATAATGCGGATTGAATCTGATTGCATATTTACAGCGAAAACAAGAATTGACGGGGTATATAACAGTGATTTATATCGGAAATTATGTTGATGAATCCACTTATAAGATCATTACCGAAACCAAAACGCACGAACTGTCCCAGGCAGCAAGAATGTTTCAGGAACGGCTGATTCATAATTATCCCGTGAATGGAA
>JAZUFP010000008.1:0-11147 GCA_045640765.1 Acutalibacteraceae bacterium | reverse complement strand
TTCTCCCAAACCGTTCGGCCACCATAACCGCGGATTTTCCACCTCGGTCTCGGTGCCGACGGCAAGCGCGGACTTTTCGCCGTCGGGTGCTGTCAGTGTGACGGTCAGATCGGCGTTTTCGTCACAGGTCAGTATCGGTTTCAGGAACACCTTGCCGTTTTCGTGCCGCTGAATGATGCTAAAATCGGTCAGCCGCGCGCTGTTTTTGACCAGCAGATAAATATCGCGCCAGATGCCGATGTCGGGCATCCGTGCCGCCCAGTCCCAGCCGGTCATGCAGTACGCCTTGCGCAGCGTGCCGTACCCCTTTAAGGCGTGACCGACACCCATGGTCGGTTTCAGCGGATCGTTCTTTTTCAAATATTTATCCACTGCATGGAAAGTGATGCGGATCAGGTTCTTGCCGTCTTTCAGTTGATCGGTGATGTCAAACTCATAGGTGCGGTGCATATTGTCGGTATAAGCAACGTGGCGGTCATTGACAAAAATATCGCACAGCGTGTCCAGACCGTCACAGTGCAGGATCACGGGATGTCCGTCCTTGCGGTAGTCGAACGTCCGCCAGAAATCAAAATCGTGATCCAGCAGTTCCAGCGTTTTCAGTTCGTTGTCGCGGTAGAACGGGTCTTCGATTTTTTCGTTTTCCAGCAGAACGGAAAGGACCGAGCCGGGAATCTGTCCCGAGCAGGCGAATCCGGCACCGTCCAACTGCCACAGACCGTTCAAAGATATTTTTTTCATAAGCCATCCCCCGATGTCGTAAAGGTTGTTATGTACTTGAAAAAACAGCAGATAGAGCGCCAAGGTCAAACCGAGGTTTGACCAAGTTAAATACTCTATCTGCTATTGATAGTATAAAAAATATACAAAAAAGTCAAGAAAAACTTTGGCGCTGAAAACAGTGAAAACTCATTTAACAGACGAGCCGACCGTTTCCGCTTCTTCGGCGGTTTCGGGCGCTTTGGCCGCGGCGATTTTTGCGAGTTCCTCTTCTTCCAGCACACGGTAAGCTACCTTGCCGACCAGCGTTTTCGGCAGATCGTCACGGAATTCAATATCGTACGGCATGGCGTATTTCGCAATGTTTTTGCGGCAGTAACGCATCAGTTCTTCCATGGTTTCACGGCTTGCGGGAACACCTGCCGCCAACTTGACGAACGCCTTTACTTTCTGCATTTTATAGGAATCCGGCACACCGATGATACAACTCATCTGCACGAATTCGTGCGCGTCAAGAATGTTTTCCAACTGCCCCGGATAGACGTTGTACCCGGAAGTGATGATCATGCGTTTGGCGCGCCCGCGGAAATAAATGAAACCCTCGTTGTCCATAATGCCGAGATCGCCGGTATGTACCCACGTCAGCCCGTCCGCGTGGGTACGCAGGGTCGCGGCGGTTTCATCGGGATGATTCATGTATTCTTTCATCACGGTCGGTCCCGCCAGCAGGATCTCGCCCTCTTCGCCGAACGGCAATTCGTTTTCGGTGTCGGGTTCAACGATTTTGATATAGGTATCGGGGAAAGGCAGACCGATACTGCCTTCTTTGAACATATGCGGCGGTGTCAGACAGCAGGCGGTCACCGTTTCGGTCGTACCGTAACCCTCGCGCACCTGAATGACCGCCTTATGGTCATATAAAAACTTATCCAGTTTCTTTTTCAGTTCGACCGATAACGAATCCCCACCCGAAAAAACGCCTTTCAGATTGCTTAAATCAGCGTTTTCCATGCTGGGCAGACGCAGCAGTGCTTCATATAACGTCGGAACACCGGCAATAAAATTGCATTTGTATTTGGTGATCTGCTTGGCGTAACTTTTTGGGGTGAAACGGGGGATCAGGATACACCGGCCGCCCTGCGAAAGCATGGTGTGGATACAGACACCTAACCCGAATCCGTGGAACAGAGGCATGGCGGCAAGCATTTTGTCACCGATGCGGAACATGGGGTTGGCGGCAATGACCTGCTGACCCAGCGCGTTAAAGTTCTTGTTGGTCAGCACGATCCCTTTGGTCGTGCCGGTCGTTCCGCCCGAATACAGGATCACGGCGGGATCGTCCGGCTGTCGTTTGACCTCGAAATTATAAAAGCAGGCGTTGCCCAGCTTCATAAAGTCTTTCCACCGGATGATCGGCGCGTCGGACGGAATTTTCTGGATCTTGCGTCCTTCGGTCAGCATATAACCGGCTTTGATCGATTGCGAAAGTTCGTCTTTGACGCTGGCGATGATAATATTGACGACCTTGGTGTTCTGGCGGATGCTCTCAAACTTATTGTAAAACTGATCCAGCGTGATGGCGGTCACACTGCCCGATTCATTCAGGTAAAATTCGATCTCCTTTTGGGCGGACAGCGGATGGATCATGTTGGCGATGCCGCCGACCAGATTGACCGCGTAAAACATATAGATCGCCTGCGGACAATTCGGCATGGCAATGGTAACACGGTCGCCTTCGCGTACGCCGATGGTTTTCAGCGATTTCGCGCACTGACGGATCTGCTGGACCATTTTTTTATAGGTCGTCGATTTTCCCATAAAGTCAAAAGCGACGTTATCGGGGTAGTTTTCGGCGATTTTCGCGACGGCTTCGTACATGGAACCCTCAAAGTATTCCAAATGCAGCGGAACGCCGCCCAAATGCGCCGCCCACGGTGTTTTCACGGTGATTTCACTCATTTCAATACTCCACTTCCTCGCTTAAAGGCAATTCCAGTAATTCCGGATTTTCCAGCAGTTTACGGATCAGCCGCATGGTTTTGGAATAGTAATAACCGTCGGCGATGCGTTCGTCGATGGTCAGCCCCAAATCAATGCTGTCCCGCATTTCGGTGTTGCCGTTTTCGTCATAGAACGGACGCGGTTTCTTTTCACCGATCGCGCAGAAAACCGAGTTGGTGCCCCAGTTGGTCAGATGATGATAACCGGAATGCAGTTTGATAGACCCCAGATTCGTCAGCACGATCGACGAATAATACGGATCGGTCGCAATGAGGGAAGCGGGGACTTTGCCGTGGCGGTCCAAAACGCGGACGATGCTGACCAGAAATTTTGAAAACCAGCGAGGCATCTTGTTGAACAGATCCATGCTTTCGGTCGAAGCGTCGGCTTTTTCACTGCGGCAGGCGGAAACCTGACGGTAGATTTCGTTGTGGACGGTGTCCAGCGTGTCGGTCTCTTTGGCGTGAACAAACGCCAATGCTTCCGCACCGGTATCGCTGAACATCTTTTTGACCACGAAAGAGGCGGAAACCTCGTTGCGCTGATAGGTGTTTTTGTTCGCGATAAATCGGTTCATTTTCGGCCGCAGTGTAATGGCTTTCAGCATGGCGGTCACAATGATCTGAAACAGATTGTATTTATATTCCGGGTCATTTTTATTCTTTTCTTCCAAAAAGCGGTTGACGTTGGTCAGATCGATCCGTTCGGAAATAAACGCCTCGTTGTCACAGCGATTCGGATAGATGAGCGGCACGATAAAGTGCATGGAATCCAGATCTCGCAGTAACGTGCCGTCTTTTCGGTCTCCGAATTTTCTCCCCATAATTATTACCCCTTTAATTCTTTATCATATATTTTTCGAGACCGCCCGTCGCGACAGCCCCGATGTCCTGTGCCAGTTGTTCGGCGGAAGTGCTCCTGCCGCCCGAAAACCAGGAAAGATAAATGCCCAGCATACCGGAAGTGATGAAATTGCAGACCACTTCCAGCCGCCCGTTTTCCAACGTCGTTCTGCCTTGCAGGGCATTCAGCATTTTTTCCTGCAACAGACCGGAAAGCTTCACTACCAGATTCATGCCGTTTCTGCCGAGCAGTAACTGACCGTAAAATTCCGGATCAATGTTCATGATCGCGTTCAGTTTTTCAAAAACGGTGTACGGTTTTTTGAAATAATGATCAATATCGGTGCCCTGCAACGTTTTGTCAAACTGCCCGACGATCTCGTCCTCGATATCATCGGCGACCTGATATACGTCGGCATAGTAGTTGTAAAACGTTTTACGGTTGATATCGGCAAGATCGGCAATGTCCTTGACCGTAATGTCATCCAGCTCTTTGTGCGCGATCAGCTGCGCAAAGGCGGCGCGAATGGCACTTTTGGTGCGTCGTACCCGCCGGTCGGGCCTTTTGTCAGTGTCTTTTCTTCTCCAACGCGGGATATGAAAATTGTATCGAAACACAGCATTTCCGTCCTTTCAAAATAATACCAAGTCGTATTATATTACACAAGTGTGGTATAAGTCAATGATTGTTACAAAATTTTTACCATATTTAGTTGTATATAAAAATACCCACCCGATATTTAGTGGATCGGGTGGGTAAATGAGGTTGAAATAAATTTATTCGACAACGATTCGCGGCACTCTCGGAGAAATGCCGCAGACGATCTCATAGTTGATCGTTCCGCAAAGCTTCGCCAATTCTTCGACCGGCAGTTCTTTCCCGAACAGAATGACCTCGTCCCCGGTGGAAACGTCCGGGATATCGGTCACGTCAACGGACAACTGATCCATGCAGATGCGTCCGATGATATTGGCGCGTTTCCCGTGGATCAGTACCTGACCGCGGTTGGAAAGCAGTCGGGGATAACCGTCCGCGTAACCGGCGGCAACCGTGGCAATACGCATTTTCTTTTCCGCTTTGAAGGTTCTGCCGTAATTGACGGTCGTTCCGGGCGCAATGTCCTTGACCATGGAAACGACCGATTTGACCGTCATGACCGGAATGAAATCTTCTTTCAGTTTCAGATCGTCCGCCGGTGTCAGCCCGTAAAGGATGATACCCGGGCGGCACAGATCGCGGTGTTTTTCGGGATCCAGACAGAAAGCCGCGGAATTACAGCAGTGACAGACTCTCGGCCGCAGACCGGATTTTTCCAGACGGTCCACACCGGCGCAGAAACGGTTGTACTGCGCTTCGGTAAAGCCGTCCTCGCTTTCGGGTGTACTGTCGGATACCCCGAAATGAGTAAACACGCCGTCAAAATGGAGATTGGGCATTTGCGCGGCGGCGATCGCCTCGTCAATACCGGGCAAATCGCCACTGCGGCAGTCAAACCCGATGCGCCCCATGCCGGTATCTAATTTGATATGGATATTCAGCGTGACGTTTGCCGCCTGCGCCGCGGCGGAAAGACCGGCGGCGTATTCGGTGGAATAGACCGCCTGGGTAATTTGGTCGGCGGCCAACTGCGCGGCCATGCTGACCGGTGTGTATCCTAAAATCAGAATCGGCTTGGTGACACCGATCTTCCGCAGTTCAAACGCCTCCTCAATGTTGGAAACGGCAAACGCGGAAGCACCCATTTTGTCCAGAACAGGCACAATATGCCTGACCGAATGGCCGTAAGCGTTGGCTTTGACGACCGCCATCAGTTGTGCGCCGCCGGCTTCGGAGCGGATGATTTCAAAATTGTGTTTTAGGGCGTTCAGGTCGATTTCGGCCCACGTGCGATGAAAAAAATCCAAAATAAGACCTTCTTTTGTTTTTATATTTTGCGTAGTTTTGCCGGAAGTTTGGCAACCAGATTTTCGGGCAGTACCGAAAGAATGGCACGGTAATTCAACAGCAAATGCGTGCCGCCCATTACAATACCGGAAGCGCAGATCAGTACGATCTGTAACAGTCTGGAAGTGCTGGCGGTCGGTAAAACAGTGTTGGCAAGAATACCGAGCGCTGTCAGAATAATGACCGAAAGAATAACGCGGGGCAGGGTACGGACGGTCTCTGTATAGCGTACGTTCATGTTGCGCCGCAGATACCATAAACTCATCGTGTTGGAAATGAGAAATCCGACCAGCGTCGCTAAAATCGCGCCGTGGTACGCCTGACCGCCCAGTGCTTTGAACAGATACATAAAGGGAATGTCCAATACCAGATTGGCGACCAGTCCGCACAAAACGCTCCAATAAATAATGCGCTTTTTATTCAGACTTTGCATCAGCGAATTCAGCACCATATACAGACAGTCGAACACAGTGACCAAAATGGAAAACCGGATCACGCGCGGACCGATCTCGCTGTGTCCGTAAAAGACCGTCCAAAAACTGTTGGCCATCAGACTGATGAAAAGGGAAAGCGGCAGAATGATCAGCAAAATGATTTTCAGGCATTTATTGAAGTTTTCATTCACGGCTTCATGATTGCCGGCGGTATAGTCCGAAACCATGTGGGGGATCAGACTGACGATAAGACCGGTCGAAACTGCGGTGATAATGGCGTTGAACTTGGTGCCCCAGGTCGTGAAAACACTGCTGACGAATTCGGTATCGGAACCCGAAAATCCCAGTTTCGGCAATGTGTGCAGGACCAGGATCATATCGGTCGTATTATATAATGTATTCGCCAGATTGATGATAATAAACGGCAGCGCACATAAAAGAATTTCGCGGATAATGGTCTTGTCCATTTCCCGGTCATGCGCCGCTTTTTGTCCGAGATCCAGTTGGTCGCGGCTTTTGCGAACGACTGCTGAAAGATATAAATAGGCGATCAGTCCGCCGATCCCGGCCGCTAAAACCGAAATACCGACGGCGTAGGTGACGTTATGATAAATGTAAACGAAAACACAACTGCCGACTAATATGACCACAATGCGGATCAACTGCTCGACGACCTGACTCAACGACGGCTGACTGATGAACTTGTGTCCCTGTAAGTAGCCGCGTTTGATCGAAAGCAATGGCACGATCAGCAGGGTAAAGGAAATACAGCGGATCGCGAAAACAACGTCTTCAATGCTGTTACCGTCGGTGATTTCGCCCAGTATCAGGTGCGCCAGCGGCTTTGCCAGCAAGAAGCAGATCAGAAACGACAGAACCGAGAATATCAGGATCGCAACGGTGGCAAGGCGATACATCCGCAGTTTTTTGTCGGTCTGTCCGAGGGTGGAATATTCGCTGGTCAGTTTGGAAATGGCAAACGGAATACCGACCGAGGAAATAGTCAGAAAAATATTATAGATGTTATAGGCATATCCGTAAAGAGCGCCGCCGCGTTCACCGATAATGTGGTTGAACGGGATGACGTACAGAATTCCCAGTATTTTGCTGATCACAATACAGACCGTTGCAATAAACGCGCCCTCTAAAAAAGAGGATTTTTTCAACTTACCCATGGGTTTCCTCCCCGAAGTATACCTTGTACCAGATGAGGAAAGTGTAAATGTTATAGATCTTGCGGCCGTTATTGATCTGACCGTGACTGGTATAGTGATCGTCCAGCAGTTTGTTGATGACCGAGCGGTCAAAGAACAACTCGACCTCCGGAGCGTCAAACGCTTCGCGCACTTTGCGGTAGAACTGGTCTTCCAATATCCATTTCGAGAACGGAACGGGGAAGCCGAGTTTCCGGCGGCTGGCCCAGTCTTCCGGCATTTTTTCGTCCGCGATGTCGCGGAAGATGGACTTGGTCCGCATTCCTTTGACCAGATATTTGCTCGGTACACGGCTGGCGACTTTCCAGACCTCTTTGTCAAGGAACGGAACACGCAGTTCAAGACTGTTGGCCATGGTCATTTTATCGGCTTTCAGCAGGATGTCCTGCGGCAGCCAGAAATGCATGTCAATATACATTTTCTGAAGCACGTCGTCGCAGTCCTTGACCTTTTCGTAATACGGGCGAAGCACGTCGGTCGTGGTCATATCGTCTTTCAGATCATCACACAAAATGCGGTTGGCTTCGTCTTCGTCCATGATCTGCGCGTGTCCGAGATAACGCTCGCAGAACGGCTTGGAATACTTGATAATGGTATTCTTTCCAGGGAAGTGTGGAAGTTTTCCGGCAATTTTCGCCATGCCGCGGCGAAGGCCGGCAGGCAGTGCCAAATACATCTTGACTCCCTTGGTTTCGGGGTATTCGTTGTAGCCGCCGAACATTTCGTCCGATCCTTCACCCGAAAGCACGACTTTGACCTTTTCACTGGCAAGTTCGGAAAGGAACAGCAGCGGTACCGCCGAAAGGTTGGCGTCGGGTTCGTCGGTATGATACTGAACACGGGGAAGTGCCTCGAAAAATTCTTCCTTGCTGATGAAACGGCGGTAGTTGTTAATGCCGCACAGTTCCGAAAAGTCGCGCGCCAGTTTGGTTTCGTCGAAACCTTCGATCGTAAAGCCGACCGTAAAGGTCTTATCGGGGCGTGCTACACTGACGACATAGGAAGAATCCACACCGCCTGAAAGATACGAACCGACTTCCACGTCAGCGGTGATCTGGTGATACTTGACCGAATCTTCCAGCGCTTCCGTGATTTGGCGGCGGTGTTCCTCGTAACCGAGGTCCTGTTTTTTGTATTCGATTTCAAAATAGGGCTTGGTTTCCATGATACCGTTTTTATAAATGAAATAATGCCCCGGTTTCAGTTTGAAAACGTTTTTGAAAAAGGTTTCTTCAAAAACGGAATACTGGAACACCAAAAACATTTTCAGCGCTTTCCGGTTGACCTCCTTGACAAAATCAGGATGATCCAGCATCCCTTTGATTTCGGAAGCAAACATGAATTTGCCGTCATTTTTGTAATAGTAAAACGGTTTGATACCGAAATAGTCGCGCGCGCCGACAAATTCGCCGGTCGTCTTGTCGTAGATGACAAACGCGAACATACCGCGCAGTTTGGCGAACAGTTCACAGCCGTATTCCTCGTATCCGTGCAGGATCACTTCGGTATCGGCGTTCGTTTTGAAAACGTGCCCCTGTTTTTCCAGTTCGACACGCAGTTCCTTGTGATTATAGATCTCTCCGTTGAAAACAATGACCTTTGTACCGTCTTCGTTATAGATCGGCTGGTCACCGCCCGCCAGGTCTACAATGGACAACCGACGGAATCCCAAAGCCGCCACCTCGTCGGTAAAATAACCGTCGCTGTCCGGTCCGCGGTGGATGATCCGATCCGCCATTTTTTCAACAATCGTTCTTTTTTCTTCCGGGCTTCTCCCGTCGGTAAAGCCGACAAATCCACACATTTATGAATCAACCTTCCAATATCCGTTTTTATATTCTTTGAAATATTTTAAATTGCGCTTGGCAAAATAAAGTTTGCGCTTGAAATTTCCGTCCGCTTTGTAGTAAAGCGGATTGACCGGCTTTGCTTTCGCCCACAGTTCCAGTGCCTTCTTGCGATAGTCGGCGTTCTGTATATATTTTTTCGCGATCCCTTTCGGTACGAATGAAAGCAGTATTTCGTTCCGCAGCAATCCGTAATCCGGGCGCTTATCATAAATCAGGTCGTCGATCAGCAACTTCACGGGGTTGCACCCGAGCGGGCAGATATAATAACTGCACCGTCCCTGGCGGGCGTTGATTTCCAAAACTTTGAATTTTCCGTCCCGTCGGTCATATTTCAAATCGAATTCGGCAAAACCGCAGTATCCGATCGATTCCATAAACGTACGGATCTTGCCGGTGATCTCTTCGGTTCCGCCGAACTGATTATAACCGTTGATCAGAATCGCGGCGTTCCCGACCATGGAACGGGTGTGTTCCTGCAATCCGATCTGTGCCAGCGTACACATCCGCACTTTTCCGGTGGAATCACAGTAGACGACCGCGTCGAACAGATTGCTGTCATCCCCGGGAATAAAGTCCTGAATGATCAGCGTATCGTCATAACCGCCGGCGCGGACGCGCTCGACTGTCTGTATAAGCTCTTCACGGCTTTCGATCTTGTAGATTTTGTTTTTCCCCTCAAAGGTCAGGTGATTATACAGAATGACGTTGCTGGGTTTGACAATAACGGGGAAGGTCAGCGTTTCCGGCATCTCACCGCCGGTCTTGCAGTCATAATATACGGTTGCCGGCAGGTCCAAAATCGAATCGGCATAGGTCTTGTAAAACAGTTCTTTATACATGAACGTGTCGATCAGTTCCGCTTTGGGATAGTTGAAAACAAATCCTTCGTTTTCCAGTTTTTCGCGGTTTTTGGCAATGAATCCGGCATAGGTTTCATTGGAACTGATCAGCAGAGTCTTTTTATCGCCCAGTTCTTTTTTGCACCAGAATACAGCGTTCAGAAAACCGATCTCTTCCCACAGATCGGGGAAGTAACGGATTTGCAGAATATTGCTGTACGCCGTGTAGGAAAGGGGGGCTTTGCCGACAAGCGTGGCTTTGATATGATACAATTCATGGAAACAGCGCGCCATGTAATAAGCGTTGGCGTCTGTTCCGATGATCAGAACGTTAAAGTCCATAATAACTCCTTATGTTTCGTAGATGCGTTCCACCCGTTCGGTAATGCCGGTCAGCACCTTGTAGGCGCTCGTTCCGGCGGCACTTGCCGCCGCACGGACGGGAATGCTGTTTCCGAATATTTCCGCGGTATCACCGACGTCGACCGACGGATCGGCAAGGACGGTGACCATATCCATACAAAGTTCCCCTAAAATCGGGCAGTCTTTTCCGCCGATTTTCACTTTGCCGAAATCTTTCATTCCGTCAAAGTAGCCGATGGCGAGTGTGGCAACGGTCATATCTGTTTTGGCGATGTATTCAGCGCCGTATCCCACAAATTCACCCTTTTTTACCGGTTTGACTGCCAAAACGGTACTGTAAAGCGAAAAGGCGGTTTTTAAGTTCAGATTGTTGCGGAAGTGGCAGGGACTGATGCCCTGCTTTTTCAACAGTAAATCATGTTTGAGTTTGCGCAAGCCGGTCGGCTCGGCGGTACTCTGACCGAAACCGTACATACAGATGCCCAGACGCACGCCGTTGACAAATTCCGTTTTATCGTGCCGCACCATCGTCAGGGAACGGTCAGCGTGGACGATCGGGATTTTTTCAAGGTCGAGATCCGCGGTCAGTTCGCAAAAACGCGCTAACTGGCGGTCATAATACGGATCATTGGTGCCGCCCGTCGCAAAGTGGGTATACAATCCTTCGATCGTAACGTTTTGATTCCGCGGCAAACGGAAAACGGCGTTCAGTTCCTCTTTATCTTTGATGCCCAGACGGTTCATGCCGGTATCTGTTTTGATATGCACCATGACCGGCAGGGTGACCGTTTTGCAGATTTTTTGATAGGTTTGCAGACTGTCCGCGGTCAGTGTGATGTTCAGCTGGGCGGCCTTATCCCAGAATTCCGGGACGGTGGGTTCTAAACACAAAACCGGAACGTCGGAATTGAATTTCCGTACCGCCAGCGCTTCGTCGGC
>JAZUFP010000007.1:0-2680 GCA_045640765.1 Acutalibacteraceae bacterium | reverse complement strand
TTCCGAAAACAGCGCCTTTGCCGCCGGATCCCCTGCCGCCGCCAGCGCGGCGATTTCTTCAAAAGTGCGCTTCTTTCCGCTTTGTTTCGCGAATCTTTGCTCGACGGCGATCGTGCTGACGATTTTTTTCAGCACCGAACTGCCCGTTTTCGCGGGAATGACCATCGTCCCGATCTCGCAGGTGGCGCCCCTGCCGCTCATCAGGATCGTACCGCGGTACATGACCCCGATGCCGATATCGTGATCCATCCGGATCAGCACGGCATTTTCGGTTTCGTTTCCGCCGATCGCGCCGAAATATTTTTCCGCGTATAAAAGACAGTCGGGATCATGCAGTACCAATACTTCCAACCCGTACCGGGATTGCAGCAATTCGGCGATCGGCACGTTTTCCCAACCGTCGATCCCGTCAATGCGCGCCGACACACCGGTTTTGGTGTCGACCGTTCCCTGCATGGCAATGGCGATCGCCGTGATTTTTTTATCGGGCAGAAAACGGCGTGCCTTTTCGATCACCGAATAAAGAATATCCAGTGCGTAATTCTTTTCCTTGACATGAAAGACCTTCTCGGCTTCCCACACGGTTTTACCGTTCAGATTGCAAAGCACCGCCGTAACACCGTGGAAATTGAAGTCGATGCCGATAATGAAATTATCCTCCACGCTGATATCAAACGACTGCGGTTTTCGGCCGACCCCGTTGTTCTGTTTTCCGATGGGGGTCAGATAGCCGCCGGCCGTCAGTAAAGAGGTGATCGAAGAAATACTGCCCCAGCTGAATCCGGTCAGTTCCTGTAACTGTCTTTTGGAAAGCGGCCCTTTTTCGCGGATGGCGGAAAAAACCTTTTTAATGCTTTCCTGACGCAGTAAAGTGTTATTATTCATGTTCCGCACCGCACAGCCATTCCGCCGCTTCTTTCAGATCTTTCGCGATAAAAACCGGCTCGTATTCACGCCATTTTTCACGGTCACAGCCCAAAGACTCGTTCCCGCGGCCGGTCATAACAAGGATCAGTTTGCAGTTCATTTTTCCGCCGGAGACCATATCGCTCCAACGGTCGCCGATCACGTAGCAGTCCGCCAGATCCAGATGATATTTTTCGCGCGCCTGTTCCAGCAGTCCGGTTTTCGGCTTCCGGCACGGGCAGTTGTCGTCGCTGTCGTGGGGACAGATAAACCAGTCGTCGGCGCCGATCCCGCGAAATTCCGCCGCGAAATCATAACCGCCGTCTTTGCCCCGCGCGATGCAGGACTGGTTGGTGAAGATCACGGTTCTGAACCCGTTTCGGCGCAGCAAAGAAAAGGCCTCTTTCGTTCCGTCATAGGGGTAATAATCCTGCGGAAATTCCACATAATAGTCGCCGCCCATAGTTCCGTCACGGTCAATAAAAACTGTTTTCATGCGCCGCCTCTTTTCTTCGTCAGATATATTATACCAACCATTGATATAATAGCAAACCGCGCCCGTTCTGTCAAGAAAAAACTGTTGTTCCGGAAGATCGGAAAAGATAAAAAACGATCGGTCTGACCTCAAAAGATCAGACCGACCGTTTTTAATGTTTACTCAGCTTTTTTGCGCTTTTTGTAAATGATCGTACCGGTTTCTCCGGCGATGACGATCAATCCGATAATGCAGAACCACAGATATTTCGTGTTGATCGAATTATCTTTCTTTACATCCGGTTTGACGTCAGTCTTCGTTTCCTCCCCGATTTCAGGCGTGGGCGCTTCGGCTTTCGTAAAGGAAGCGATCAGCGTGATCGGTTCGTTGACCGGGTTGGACATATCATACTCGGAACCGTCTTCACACAGCCACTTGTCGAACACGTAACCATCCTTGATGGGTTCGTTGAATATGGTGACTTTATCGCCGACAAAGATGTTCAACCGCTTGTAAAGCACGTTGTCGACCATCAGCAAAACAGGATAGGAGTATTTTTCGTACTTCGCGTTCAACACGGTATCCAGATACACGCAGTCCTGATCGAAATCCCATTCCTTGCTGGTATCGGTGACCCAATTCCTGAAGAAATAGTTTCCTCTGTCAGGCAGGTTGCCGTAAGGCGCGACATGGCTTCCTCTCAATACTTTCCTGGTACCCAGCAGCTTGTCGCCGTTGTAGAAAGATACGGTTTTGTAAATATTCACGTTGCGGAAGAAGCCGGTATTCGCCATACCTTGCAGGAATACTTCATTTCCTTCCAGCGGCATACGGTTATTGAACTGTTCATAAACCAGTTTGCCGTTGATATAAATGGTAAAGACCTTGATACCCTTATAGCCGGGATTGTTCAGCACACGGACGCCGACCTCGAACAAGTATTCCTTGCCGCCTTCCAACGGCATATCGAACTGTGCCGCCGGCGGAGCATCCATCTCGCTGTTGGCGTAAACGTAGATTTCATCGTACTTGGTGAAGTACAACTTCGCAAGATAGTTTTCGGTCCAGTTCTGCGAGAAGCTGACCTGCGGGCCGTTCATCATATCCTTCGGCGGAACATAGATCGCC
The DNA here is from genome assembly GCA_045640765.1 of Acutalibacteraceae bacterium. Classification (GTDB taxonomy): domain Bacteria; phylum Bacillota; class Clostridia; order Oscillospirales; family Acutalibacteraceae; genus UBA737. The sequence continues at coordinate 171 of JAZUFP010000007.1, read as the reverse complement.
TTAAACACACGTCCGCCGGTTTCCGCCGCTTTGACGTAGTTAAAGGTGCCGATGTTGTTTTCGCTCAGCTTATCGCCGAAATACTGATCCTTATTGATGCCGAGGTCACGCAGACTGATCTCATCGTAAGCGTCGAAACTGTACGGTTCGAACGACGCGGTGACGTTCATG
>JAZUFP010000006.1:0-3247 GCA_045640765.1 Acutalibacteraceae bacterium | reverse complement strand
GCCTGCGTCTGTGACCGCCTTGGCGCTGTCAAATTCGCAGTTCGTGCCCGGGAATGCCGGGATCAGCACCTGCGGCTGCGCGGTTTTCACCGCCGGCGCCGGATACGTGCTTGCTTTGAATTCAAAATTCTTCATCGGGGTTTTGCGGTCGGCGATATTGCAGGAATAAACCTTTTCCAGTTTATCTTCGTAAACGCCGAGCAGTTCATCCAAATCGAACTTTTCCGCCCCGTAAACGACCTGTCCGGCATCGGTGACCGTGCCGACCGTGTAATCGGCTTCAACGTCTTCGGTCACTTCCAGCAGGAACGTTCCGTAGCTGTAATTAAACAGGTCTTCCACCGGCATGGCAGGATCGAACGTAAAGCCCAATCCGTTGCCGAACGCCATTTTCATGATCGCTTCCGCGATACCGCCGATACCCGGCGTATAGCAGGAAACGGCTTTCCCGTCCCGCAGCAGAGCGGTGACTTTGCGGAAAACTTTCAAAAGACTTTCGGTTTCCGGCAGACCGTTTTTATCGTATTCCGGCATGAACAGGACGACACGGTTGCCCGCCTTTTTGAATTCGGGTGAAACGATGTCTTTTACCTTTTCGGTCGTGACCGCGAAGGAAACCAGTGTCGGCGGAACGTCGAGATCCTCGAACGAGCCGCTCATGGAATCCTTGCCGCCGATCGACCCGATGCCGAGATTCATCTGCGCTTTGAAAGCACCCAGCAGTGCCGCCAGCGGTTTGCCCCAGCGTTTGCCGTCCTTTCCGGGATGTTCAAAATACTCCTGGAAAGTGAGATATACGTCGTTGAATCCGGCGCCCGTCGCAATCAGTTTACAGACCGATTCGATCACGGCGAGATAAGCGCCGTGGTAGGGGCTTTGTTCGGTAATGAAAGGATTATATCCCCACGACATCAGCGAACAGTCATCGGTGTGTTTCTTTTCGACCGAGATCTTCTGCACCATGGCCTGGATCGGGGTCAGCTGATTCTTTCCGCCGAAGGGCATCAGCACCGTGCCCGCACCGATGGTGGAGTCAAAACGTTCGGAAAGACCGCGCTTGGAGCAGACGTTCAGATCCGCCGCCAGTTTGCGGTAATTTTCCGTAAATCCGCCGGTGATCCGCTTTTGCGGTACGGATGCTTTCGCCGGCGCGATATCGATATGTTTATCCGCGCCGTTGGAATTTAAGAATTCACGGCTGATATCAACGATTTTTTTGCCGTTCCAGTTCATGACCAGCCGTGGCTGTGCCCGAACAACGGCGACCGGGCAAGCTTGCAGGTTTTCGGCACCGGCCAGTTTCAGGAAAGCGTCAACGTCCTGTTCCTCGACCACGACCGCCATACGTTCCTGCGACTCGCTGATAGCAAGTTCGGTACCGTCCAGTCCGTCATATTTTTTCGGCACGGCGTTGAGGTCGATTTCCAGACCGTCCGCCAGTTCCCCGATGGCGACCGAAACACCGCCCGCGCCGAAATCGTTACAGCGCTTGATCATGCGGCAGGCGTCACCGTTACGGAACAGCCGCTGCAATTTGCGTTCTTCGGGCGCGTTACCCTTCTGTACTTCCGCACCGCAGGTTTCGACCGAGTGCGCGTTATGCGCCTTGGAAGAGCCGGTCGCGCCGCCGATACCGTCACGTCCCGTACTGCCGCCCAGCAGAATGACGACGTCGCCGGGAGCGGGTACTTCACGGCGTACGTTTTCCGCCGGTGTTGCGGCGATGACCGCGCCGATCTCCATCCGTTTCGCGGCATAACCGGGGTGGTAAATTTCATCCACGATACCGGTCGCCAGACCGATCTGGTTGCCGTAGGACGAATAACCCGCCGCCGCGGTAGTAACGATTTTACGCTGCGGCAGTTTGCCGGGAATGGTATCTTCCACCGGAACGGTCGGATCAGCCGCGCCGGTCACACGCATGGCTCCGTAAACGTAACTTCTGCCCGAAAGCGGATCGCGGATCGCGCCGCCGATACAGGTCGCGGCGCCGCCGAACGGTTCGATTTCGGTCGGGTGATTGTGCGTTTCGTTTTTGAACAGCAGCAGCCACGGTTCGGTCTTGCCGTCAACGTCTACGTTGATTTTTACCGTGCAGGCGTTGATCTCTTCGGATTCATCCAGTTTATCCAGTTTTCCGTGAACTTTCAGATACTTGACGGCGACCGTCGCCAGATCCATCAAGCAGATCGGCTTCGTGCGGCCGAGTTCTTTGCGGACGGCAAGATAATCGTTATAAGCCGACTGCAGCAGCTCGTCTTCAAAGGTCACGTTGTCAATGACCGTCAAAAAAGTGGTATGACGGCAGTGATCCGACCAGTAGGTGTCGATCATGCGGATCTCGGTAATGGTGGGGTCACGCTGTTCCGACTTGAAATATTCCTGACAGAAAGCGATGTCGTCCGCGTCCATTGCCAGTCCGTAATCGTCAACAAACTTTTCCAGTTCGGCACGGGTCAGAGAAATAAATCCGTTCAGCGTTTCGACCGTGGTCGGAATATCGTAATCGGTTTTCAGCGTTTCGGGTTTTTCCAGCGCGGCGATGCGTGCTTCGACCGGGTTGATAACGTATTTTTTGATCGTTTCAACGTCCGCTTCGGTCAGTTCACCCTCTAAAACATAGACCTTTGCCGAACGGATAAGGGGGCGTTCGCCCTGCGAAATGATCTGGATACACTGCGCGGCACTGTCGGCGCGCTGATCAAACTGACCGGCCAGATATTCGACCGCGAAAACGGTCGCTTCGCCGAAATCCACTTCGGCCGACGCGATATCCAGCTGCGGTTCGGAAAATACGGTCTGTACCGCGTAATCAAACAGTTCTTCCGTGATGTTTTCCGCGTCGTAACGATTGATCACACGAACGTTCCGCAGCCGTTCGACCCCCAGCAGGTTTTTCGCATCAGAAAGCAACGCCTTTGCCTCGTTGGCAAGTTCAGCACGCTTTTCAACAAAAATTCGATATACCATAGTTACTGCTCCTTTGCGGCTTTCAGGGCTTTGGCGCCAATGTCGTGACGGCAAAAAGCGTTGTCAAAGCGGATCTGTTCCACGTACGAATAGGCGGTTTTGATCGCTTCCGAAAGGGTGTTTTCCACCGCCGTCGCGCCCAGCACACGGCCGCCGTTGGTCAGCAGTTTGCCGTCCTGCAATTTTGCGCCGGCAACATAGACCCGGTCGGCGACGCTTTCGGGGATGGTCATTTCAAAACCCTTTTCGTACGAAACGGGATATCCCTTCGACGCCA
>JAZUFP010000005.1:0-1866 GCA_045640765.1 Acutalibacteraceae bacterium | reverse complement strand
ACAGATTATCGGGTGAAAAACCGCTACTATGGACATCCACAATATTATACGTTTCATTTAACGCCGTTCCGTTATAAAAGGCCGAAAAAGCGGCGTTCTCCGCGTCATCGGACCCCCGTTTTTCGGAAAACGTCCCGACTGCGGGATCATACACGAAAGTCTGTGTGTTTTTCAGACGCCGTCCGTTCGGAAAAATCAGTCCCCGATACAACGTAATGACAAACCGCTGATCGAGATCATCGATCCGCACTTCGTCGATCGCGCCGTTAAAGTCGATATTCATTTTGGCACAGTCGCCTAACTCACCCACCAGAATCATGCAGGCAAGTTGACTGGTCTTTTGCCACTCCCGCACCTTTTTCCCGTTGATCTCGATGCAATCGTTCATACTGTCGATCACACCGGTACGTTCCAAATCATCCGCAATTGCGGAAGTCATAGCCGGATTATCCCAAAAACTCATAGATTTCAACACGTCGACCGAACAGGCGACATGTTTGTAATTCGCGTCGGTAATATTACGATCGAAAAACACCGGAAAAGAGACATTGCCGTAATCACTGTACCGGTAAGGTGCTGTAATGCCGATACACTCAACCGTTTCATCATCCGTTTGAGCGAACGCCCCGAAAGGCATGGCAGCTGACAGCAAAAGCGCGCAACAGAAACAAATTGCGATTTTTATGATTTTTTCCATTCGCGCTGCCTCCCCCGCAATAACGATTTTTCCAACCGGCCTTACAAAAATCAGCAACCCCGATTTCATCGGGCAATTATCCTTTTGCACAAACCTTTTATCAAAAAAACTATACTTGTATACATTTTAAACATATTATATCATTTCGAGGTTGTTTTTTCTTGCTATTTTTTGAAAATAATATGCTATTTTTTGAAAAGCAATTGATTTTTTCGCAACCGAATTATATAATAAAATCACAATATGCCCCGTAAAAAAACGATCAGAGGTGTTGGTATGTACGACGAAAAAGGCCGCCTTTTCTTCACCATGGACGTCACATTCAACAGTCGGAATTTTGCTTTCAAATGGGAATACAATACATCCTGCCCCCTGCATAAACATGGCGATTATTATGAGATCCTGTTCGTAACCAAAGGAGCTTATATCAATGTGTTTGACAATGTGCCCGAAGCAATTCCGGAAGGGACTATTCTGCTGTTCAATGCCGAAACCGTACACGAATTTCACAGTACCGGCAAAGAAGACAGCCACTTTGTTTTTGCAGGCGCACGCGATTCTTTTGAACAATTTACGCTGCTGCACTTTCCGGGAATCAACTTTTTCAAAGACAGTCCGTATACAAAAATAACACTATCCGAAACCGAAAAAAACTATATGACCGAATTAGCCCAGCTTTCCGGACACCCGAAACTGGGAAATATCTACATTGATCTGTTTCTGTATAATACGCTCGCACAGGTATTGACCTGCTACAATACACCAAACCCCATCTGCGACCGCTACGTTTTTGACATTATTGAAAAGATCAATGATCTGACCTATATCCGAACACCCGTTATGGAAATCTACAATAATTACCCCATTTCGGCCAGTCATTTAAGCAAGTTATTTGAAAAGCGAACCGGCATGGGCATTAAAAAATTTCAGGTCAAGCGAAAAATGGAATACGCCGCGAATCTGCTTTTGCAAACCGACAAAAGCATTACCGATATTGCCGAAATACTTGACATCGATTCGTTAAGCCACTTTATCAATCTGTTCAAAAAGACCTACGGCATTTCCCCGTCAGCCTATCGCACCCGGCATAAAAACGATTGACGCAAAAATGCACCACCTCATTGAAAAGCGGTGGTATCAAGTTGTGGCAGATAACACACAATGTAAAC
>JAZUFP010000004.1:0-6439 GCA_045640765.1 Acutalibacteraceae bacterium | reverse complement strand
AGTTCCAGTATTTTGTGCGGCGGCGTATGTTCGTTGAAACCGTGGGCAAGAAATTCCTGTTTGACCCGCGCGCGGTGTCCCGCGTGAATGTTCTTTTCCAAACGACCGCCTCCTTGCATGAATTTTGTTTATTATACTTGATTTTACACAGAAAGGCAAGAAAATCCGTGAAATCCTTTACCATAACCAAAAATGACGCCGATCAGCGCGTGGATAAATTCATCACCAAAGTCTGTCCGACTTTGCCGAAATCCCTGCTTTATAAATCCATTCGCCTGAAAGACATCAAACTCAACGGCAAACGCACCGAAATTTCGACCCGCTTAAAAGAGGGGGACGTGCTGGCGCTGTACTTAAAAGATGAATTTTTCGTCAAGCCGCAGCCGCAGTATGATTTTCTGCGTGCCGGTACGCAGTTGGATATCGTGTATGAGGATGAGAATATTCTGCTTGCCGATAAAAAACAGGGACTGCTGTCCCATCCGGATAAGACGGAATATACCGATACGCTGATCGGGCGTATTCAGCGGTATTTGTATGAAAAAGGGGAGTATGACCCGCAGGCGGAAAACAGTTTTCATCCTGCGCTGGCCAACCGCATCGACCGCAACACCGGCGGCATCGTGATCGCCGCCAAAAACGCCGAATCCCTGCGCATCCTCAACCAGAAGATCAAGGACCGGGAAATCGACAAACGCTACCTGACCGTGGTGCACGGCGTACCGAAACAGAAGGTCGCCACGCTGGAAGGGTATCTTGAAAAGAACGAGGCCAAAAACAAGGTCTATTTAAGCGGCAGAAAAACCGCCGATAACCGCAGTATCAAGACCCATTACCGTGTGCTGGCGTCCAAAAACGGTCTGTCGCTGCTGGAAATCGAACTGCTGACCGGCCGCACGCATCAGATCCGCGCCCACATGGCATCGATCGGGCATCCGCTTTTGGGGGACGGAAAGTACGGAAAACTGGCGGAAGATAAGAAAAAGGGCTTTGACAAGCAGGCACTGTATTCCTACCGCCTGCGTTTCTGCTTTTCGACCGACGGTGGCATTTTGCAGTATCTGAACGGCAAAATGTTCGAGGTCGACCGCGTCTGGTTTGCCGACCAGCTTTTCGGGGAAGGTTACAGATCCAAACTTTAATTTCCGCCGGTGCCGGCAAAGGCCTTGGGGGAAATGCCTTTGTATTTTTTGAAGGTGCGCGAAAAATAACTTAAATCGTTAAACCCGACTTCAAACGCCGCCTCGGTCACGGTACGGTGATTTACCGTGATTTCGTGGCAGGCGTTTTCTATTCTCAAACGGTTTACATAATCTATCGGTGTTCGGTCGGTGAATTCCTTGAAAAGGCGGCACAGATATTTTTCGTTCAGTCCGCTGACCGCCGCCAGCCGTTCTAACGTGACCTCCTCGGCGTAGTGGGTCTCGATCCAGTCAAGCAGGGTAATGACCGTTTCATTCTGCCGTCCCGTGCGGCGGTTCTGCTCGGTTTCGGCAATGCGCCCCTCCCCGTACAGCAGGCTGAATAAACGGTACAAACCGCCGTAAACCGCCATTTCATAATAGGGGGCAGGCTCCTGCATCAACGCAAACAGCGAAGCGGCGGTAACGTACAGCATCCCGTGGTCGCCGCTTAACAGCCCGTTGGCGGTGCGGGTGCCGTTCATCAGCGGCAAAAAATAATCGGTCAGCGCATCATCCCGCCGGCGGCGCAGCATCGAAAGATCGAAAACCAAGCACTCGTAAACGCAGTTTTCCGGCTCGCCTCGGTGTAAAACGCCGCAGCTGACCAACGCAATATCGCCCTGCCGCATATCGTATTCCACGTTGTTCAAAAAAACGTGAAAACTGCCCGAAATCACCCGTATCATCTCAAATTCACGGTGCCAGTGCGGCGGCATTTCGTACTGGGGGTGCGCCTTGTTTACAAAGTAGTATTGAATGGGAAAATCGGCCGAGCCGTGACGCTTTTTTTCATTCAACTCCGTGTATTTCAAAGAAATCCCCCCAAAAAGTGACTTTTGTTCAAATAAAATCCGATATTCACCAAGTATTTTATCACAAAAGCGACTATAATTCAATATGTAATACTTTATTACTAAAAACCAATGGAGGTAATTGATTATGGCAGAAAACAGATACATCGGCGATTATCCGGTCATCGGCATCCGTCCCGTCATCGACGGCAGACGCGGCCCGATGCGCCTGCGTGAAAGTCTGGAAGACCAGACCATGGCAATGGCCGAGGCGGCAAAGAAACTTTTTGAGGAAAATCTCCGTTATTCCAACGGTGATCCGGCAAAGGTCATCATTGCCGACACCACGATCGGCCGTGTGCCGGAATCGGCTGCCTGTGCCGATAAATTCCGCAAAGAGGGTGTAGATATCACCCTGACCGTTACCCCGTGCTGGTGCTACGGTTCGGAAACGATGGATATGGATCCCAACACCATTAAAGCCGTTTGGGGCTTCAACGGTACCGAACGTCCGGGCGCGGTCTACCTCGCTTCGGTATTGGCGACCCACACCCAAAAGGGTCTGCCGGCATTCGGCATCTACGGTCATGAAGTGCAGGATGTGGACGACGTCACCAATATTCCCTGCGATGTAAAAGAAAAACTGCTTCGTTTCGGTCGCGCGGCCATCGCCGTTGCCACCATGCGCGGTAAATCCTACTTGCAGATCGGCTCGGTCACCATGGGTATCGGCGGTTCCATTATGGACCAGAACTTTATGGAAGACTACTTCGGTATGCGTGTGGAATCGGTCGACGAGGTCGAGATCCTGCGCCGCATGGAAGAGGGCATTTATAATAAGGAAGATTATGAAAAGGCCCTTGCCTGGACGAAAGAACACTGCAAAGAGGGTCGCGACGACAACCCCGAATCGGTCGAATTCCTCGGCAAAGAACGCCGCATTAAGTTCAACCGTGAAGAAAAGGATAAACAGTGGGAATTCACCATCAAGATGTACTGCATCATCAAGGACCTGATGAACGGCAACAAGAACCTGCCGGCCGGCTTTGAAGAAGAAATGGTGGGTCATAACGCCATCGCCGCCGGTTTCCAGGGTCAGCGTCAGTGGACCGACCATTGGCCGAACTGCGACTATCCGGAAGCGGTGCTGAATTCCAGCTTTGACTTCACCGGCAAGAAAGAGCCGATGATTTTGGCTACCGAAAACGATATTCTCAACGGTATGAGCATGCTGTTCATGAAACTGCTGACCGGCCGTGCACAGATCTTTGCCGACGTTCGTACCTTCTGGTCGCCGGAAGCCACCAAGCGTGTTACCGGTTATGAATTGGAAGGCAAGGCAAAGGAACACGGCGGTATCATCCACCTGCTCAACTCCGGCGCGGCGTGCCTCGATGCCTGCGGCGAATGCGTTGACGAAAACGGTGACCACGTCATGAAACAGTGGTGGGACGTTACCGAAGATGATATCAAGAAGATGACCGACGCCACCGTCTGGTGCGAAGCCGGCTTTGATAACTTCCGCGGCGGCGGATATTCCAGCCACTTTGTCACCCGTGCCGAAATGCCGGCGACCATGATCCGTCTGAATCTGGTCAAGGGTCTCGGCCCGGTTTTGCAGATCGCCGAGGGCTGGACGGTCAACCTGCCCGACGAAGTCACCGACACGTTGATGGAACGCACCAACCCGACCTGGCCCTGCACGTGGTTCACTCCGCGCTGTGACGGCAAGGAAGGCAGCCCGTTCAAGACCGCCTATGACGTCATGAACAACTGGGGTGCCAACCACGGCGCCATTTCCTACGGTCACATCGGTGCCGACCTGATCACCCTTTGCTCGATGCTGCGCATTCCGGTCTGTATGCACAACGTTCCGGAAAAGGATATCTTCCGCCCGTCGGCATGGAATGCCTTTGGTATGGATAAGGAAGGCGCTGACTTCCGCGCCTGCCAGAACTTCGGACCGCAGTTCAAAAAATAAGGAGAAACACTATGCCTGTTGATCCGATGACGTACGAAAAGGAAACCACAAGTGCGTCGCTTGAAACCTATGAATGGGATAACGTCTGGTGGGAACGTACCGAAAACGTGACCGCCAAACGTATCCTGTATATCGGCGATTCCATTTCTTACGCTACCCGGCAGATCGCCACGGCAACGGCAAAGGAAGAATTGCTGTTTGACGGGTTCGCGACTTCCAAGGCGTTGGATAATCCTTATTATATTCCGACCCTTGAAATTTTTATGGCACAGCAGCCCCGTCGGGACGCGATCCTTTTCAACAACGGTCTGCACGGCTGGCATCTGGATGACGAAACGGCCTACCGTGAAAACTACCGCGAAGCGGTACGGTTTTTACTGAAAAAAGGATCAGCGCCGATCTGGATTTTGCTGACCACCGACGACGCTTCCGACCCCGAACGCAACCGCCGTGTTATCCGCCGGAACGAGATCGCGCGGGAAATCGCCGCGGAGTTCGGGCTCCCGGTCATTGATCTGTATGAAGTCGTCACGTCGGCCGATCTTCACGGCCCGGACGGGATCCACTTTACGCAGGACGGATATGGGCGGATCGCCGACTGTCTTGTGAAAACCTTAAAAGAATATTTCGGTATGTAACAAAAAAAGGACTTTACCCCGTTGGGTTAAAGGACAGTAAACAATAATCGTAAAAAGAGACACCTGTCGAAAGAGAGCCAATGCTCTTTATCGGCAGGTGTCTTGTCTCATATCCTGGCAAGCAGGGATTTATTTCATTGCGGAGTGTCATTTTGGCACTTCACTGATACCTTGTGTTTTTAACTTTACCGACGCATAATAAATACACGGCGGCAGGGATTACTTCCCACCGCCGTGTCCGTGTATTTATGTTCCTTTTACAAGCGAAACATTCGCGTCAACCCTGCGGATCATTCTTCGCCGGGGGTTTCGAAAGACTCATCAAGGCCGTCCTTTATGAGATTACCCGTCAGCGTCTTGGCACCGTCGGCAATGGAACCCTTGGTCACTTCGGCGCCCTCGGTCAGCGCGTTTTTGAATGCGTCCTCTGCTGCATCGCCCATCGCGCCCTTCACGCCTTCACCGACCAAATCCATTCCCACGTCAACACCGGTATTGACGAGTCCTTTCCCGATGCCGCCGGTCACGGCCTCGGTCATATCCTTGCCGTTGATGGTAGCGTCCATGGCTTCTTTATAGGTTTCGCCGACTACGTTTGCGACGAGTTTATTACCTGCACCGTCTACGTTGTCCTTAATAACGTCGATCGTACCTTCGATCGCGCCTTGCGCAATACCGACCGCTACGTTTTTATCGTAGGCGATTGCCTCGGAGGTCCGTGCCACTGTGTTCTTTGCCATCGTATATGCCGCCTTGATATCCTTGCGTCCGGTAACGTCCGCCAGTACGTCGATGGAGGTGTCGGCGACCTTCTCCACCGTCTCCACGTATTCCTGCTTGTTCTTGATCTCGCTTTCGAATTCCTGATACTCGTAAGATTCGATCTCGGCTTTTCCCTGATTATAGCCGATCTTCGCACGGATATCATCTTCATCGCCGGAATGGACACCGTATTTTTCACCGAGTTTTTCGACGTATTCATCGTGTGCCGCTTGTTCCGCCTTTTCCGTTGCGTATTCCTGCGCGTAATCGGAAAGTCCCTGATTATCATTACGCTGGGATGCTATCGCCGCTTCCGCCGTTGCCGCATCCTGACGGATCGTGTCGGCGTTCTCTTCACGGCTTTCAAGCGAGGATTTCAGTTCGGATTCGGTATAGGTCGCGCCGGTGAGCGGATTGGTATACGTACCGTCACCGTTGTTCTTGTACAGCCGTTTTTCGCCTGTCGCCGGATCGGTGACGTTCAGATCGCCGTCTTCGTCGCGGCTGATATGCGGGCCGAGATCGTCGATGCCCGATACGATGCTTCCCGCGGCTTCTTCTGCCGCGCCGCCGAGCACTTCGGCCGCCGCCGAACCGACAACGCTTGCCGCCGCGGTTCCTGCGATAGCCCCGCCGCCGCCGAGAAGCATTGTCAGGATTGCGATCGCAGCGATCGCCGCAGGAGAGCCCGGTTGATCGAGATAGTCGGGATTGTGTACGAGTTCATGCTGTAACACGCGGTCGGCGTAGTCGATGTCGCCGTCCATATCAAAGTCCATCAGATCCGGGAAGGGCTGACCGTGTTTGTTGGTTCGTCCGTTGGTGTACGTGAGTCTTCCGCGATAGGGAACATAATCGGGATCGTTGATGCCTTCGTCCTCGTCCGAAGATGAAGGAGAAACGCTGCCGTTAAAATTGTACAGCGTGAAACCCTGAGAAAAATGAGATGCCGTTTCGCTCCAATAGGTGTAGGTGTCCGGATTCTCTGTCCCTTCGGGGTAGTTTCGGCGTACGCATCTTGAAGCGGAAGAATGAACTTTCAGACCGCCGTTTTGCCTATATTTAGTGCTGAACGACAGTTTC
>JAZUFP010000003.1:0-8160 GCA_045640765.1 Acutalibacteraceae bacterium | reverse complement strand
AACGGATCCCGAAAAGTTCATGAAAAAAATGTTCCGCATGACCCCTTTGCAGGACAGTTTCGCGTGCAATTTCAATATTCTGATCGCCGGCTCGCCGCAGGTGCTCGGGGTAAAGCAAATCATTTCCGAATGGGTCGCCTTCCGGGAGGAGTGCGTTCGCCGCAGGGTCTATTTCCGCCTTTCCAAAGCGCAGGAAAAACTGCATCGCTTAAAGGGACTTGAAAAGATTTTGCTGGATATCGACAAGGCCATCAAGATCGTCCGAGAGACCGAACAGGAAAAGGACGTCGTCCCCAATTTGATGATCGGGTTCGGCATTGATGAGATCCAGGCGGAATTCGTCGCCGAAATCAAACTGCGTCATCTGAACCGGGAATATATCCTGAAACGCACGGCGGATATCGAGGAACTGGAAAAAGAGATCGCCGATATGCAGGACGTTCTGAAATCCCGCAGCCGCGTGCTTAAAATCATCATCGGGGAACTGAACGAAGTCGCTAAAAAATACGGCAAAGACCGCCGGACCGAAATCGTCAACGGCGTCGTCGAAGAGGCGGAAGCCGATTTCGAGGAGGTCGACGATTCGCCCTATACCGTCTTCTTTACCCGTGATGGCTATTTCAAAAAAATCTCGCCGCAGTCATTGCGCATGAGCGGTGAACAGAAACTGAAAGAGGGCGACGAGGTCTGCCAGCAGGTTGAGACCACCAACGCCGCCGATCTGCTGTTCTTTACCGACCGCTGTCAGGTGTATAAGGCGAAAATGACCGACTTTGCCGACGGAAAAGCCAGTGTGCTGGGCAATTTCATCGCTTCCGAACTGGATTATGACGAGGGCGAAAACAGTGTTTACATGATCGCCACCAAGGATTATAAAGGTTATGTTCTGTTCTTCTTCCAGAACGGCAGGATCGCCAAAGTTCCGCTTTCGGCATACAGTACCAAGACCAACCGCAAAAAACTGATCAACGCCTACTGTGAAAAGTTCCCCCTGCGCAGTATTCTGTTCGTCGGGGAAGATATCGATCTGTTGCTGGCATCTTCCAATAACCGGATGCTGATCGTCAATACCGGATCGATCCCCGCCAAAACGACCAAGGATAACGGCGGTATCGCGGTCATGACCCAGAAAAAAGGTCATTTGCTGGCGTCGGTCACGCCCTATGAAAAGGGACAGCTTGAAAACGAGCATCGTTACCGCACCAAAAATCTGCCGGCGGCCGGTGCGCTGAAACCGGGCGATACGGCGGTGCAGACCAAGCTGAAACTGTAAAAAGAAAGCCGCCCACGGTCGGGTGGACGGCTGTCAATCCGTATGCAAACGCTGAAATATGGGTTGACAATTCTATTGTCTGTTGTTATTATAATTTTATTATCGGAAAAATTTACAAAATCAGGTGAAATATATGAACCGAGAACTTGCGAAACAATACGACCCGAAAGAGGTGGAGGACCGCATTTATCAGATGTGGCTGGACGGAAACTATTTCCACGCCAAGTGCGATCCCGAAAAGAAAACCTTTACCATCGTGATCCCGCCCCCGAATATCACGGGGCAGCTGCACATGGGTCACGCGCTGGATGAAACCTTGCAGGACATTCTTATCCGTTTCAAGCGGATGCAGGGGTACGATACCCTTTGGCTGCCCGGTACCGACCACGCGTCGATCGCGACCGAGGCAAAGATCGTCGAGGCCATGCGGAAAGAGGGCATTACCAAAGACGATATCGGAAGAGAAGGTTTTTTGGAGCGCGCCTGGGACTGGAAAGCCAAATACGGCGGCAGAATTCTGGAACAGCTTAAAAAACTCGGTTCTTCCTGCGACTGGGAACGCGAACGCTTCACGCTGCACGACGGTTGTAACAAAGCCGTCCGGGAAGTGTTTGTCAACCTGTATGAAAAGGGACTGATCTATCGCGGCGAGCGCATCATCAACTGGTGCCCGCACTGCCTGACCTCCATTTCGGACGCCGAGGTGGAATACGAAGAACAGCACGGTCACTTCTGGCATCTGCGCTATCCGTTCAAGGACGGCAGCGGTTATCTGGAACTGGCGACCACCCGTCCCGAAACGTTGCTGGGCGATACCGCCGTTGCGGTCAACCCGAACGATGAACGGTATAAAGACGTTGTCGGCAAAACGCTGATCCTGCCGATCGTCCACCGTGAGATCCCCGTCGTGGCGGATGACTACGTTGAAATGGACTTCGGTACCGGTGTCGTGAAGATCACGCCGGCACACGACCCCAACGACTTTGAAGTGGGTCTGCGTCACGATCTGGAAGTCATCAACGTGCTGACCGATGACGCGAAGATCGTGGACGATTATCCGAAATATGCCGGTATGGACCGTTACGAAGCACGTAAAGCCATTGTGGAAGACCTTGAAGCCGAGGGCGCGCTGGTCAAGATCGAAGAATATTCCCATAACGTCGGCACCTGCTACCGCTGCGGCACCACCGTCGAACCCCGTGTTTCCAAACAGTGGTTCGTTTCCATGAAACCGCTGGCCGGTCCGGCGATCGACGCGGTAAAAGAGGGCAAAACCAAGTTCGTGCCCCAGCGTTTCGACAAGATCTATTTCCACTGGCTGGAAAACATCCGCGACTGGTGTATTTCCCGTCAGTTGTGGTGGGGCCACCGCATTCCGGCGTGGTATTGCGCCGATTGCGGCGAAATCACCGTTTCCCGCGAAGACGCGCAGGTCTGCGCGCACTGCGGCAGTAAAAACATCACGCAGGATCCCGACACGCTGGATACCTGGTTCTCTTCGGCGCTGTGGCCGTTCTCAACGTTGGGCTGGCCCGAAGAAACCGAAGACTTCAAACATTATTATCCGACCAATACGCTGGTCACCGGTTACGATATCATTCCGTTCTGGGTCATGCGTATGATGTTCTCCGGCCTGGAACAGACCGGTCAGGTGCCGTTTGACACGGTGCTGATCCACGGTCTTGTCCGTGACAGTAAGGGCCGCAAAATGTCCAAATCGCTCGGCAACGGTATCGATCCGTTGGAGGTCATCGACCAGTACGGCGCCGACGCGCTGCGCTTCTCGCTGGCAACGGGCAACAGCCCCGGAAACGATATGCGTTATATCGAAGAACGTGTTGAAGCCAGCCGTAATTTCGCCAATAAGATGTGGAACGCCGCGCGTTTCATTCTCATGAATCTGGAATCAGAGGACGTTTTGCCGCTGATCCCCGAAAACTTCGCGCTGGAAGATAAGTGGATCCTGTCGCAGTTCAACACGCTGGTCGCCGGTGTTACCGAAAATCTGGAACGCTATGAACTGGGTCTTGCGGTGCAGAAACTGTACGACTTTATCTGGGACGTCTTCTGCGACTGGTATATCGAAATTTGTAAATCCCGCCTCAACGGGGACGACAAAACGGCGGCGGATACCGCCCGTGCGGTGCTGACCTACGTCTTTACCGGCACGCTGGCGCTGATGCATCCGTTCATGCCCTATATCACCGAAGAAATCTGGCAATCCATGCCCCATAACGGCGAGGCGCTGGTCGTTGCCGAATGGCCGGCCTATCATAAGGAATATGAATTCGCCACCGAAGAAGCCGAGTTTGAAAAGATCATGGCGATCATCAAAGCGGTGCGCAACCGCCGTGCCGAAATGAACGTTCCGCCTTCTAAAAAGGCGAAGGTCTGTATCGCCTCGGCTACGCCCGATACCTTCCGCGCGGGCGCGGCGTACATCTGCCGCCTGGCAAGCGCGACCGAGGTCGAAGTCGGTGCCGACTTTGAATCGGACGGCGCGGTACGCATCGTGACCGATGCCGCGACGGTGTTTATTCCGATGAAGGAACTGGTCGATGCCGAAAAAGAACTGGAACGGCTGAATAAAGAACTGGCGGCGGCACAGAATGATAAATCTTTCATTGAAAAGAAACTTTCCAATGAAAACTTTGTCAGCAAAGCACCTGCCGCGGTGGTCGATCAACAGCGTCAGAATCTGGAAAAGGTCTGCGACAAGATCGCGCTGCTTGAAAACAGCATTGCCGAAATGGAAAAACTGAAATAAACATAAAAAAAGAAGCCACTCGTTCCGGGCGGCTTCTTTTTCGATACTGTCTGTCCGGTGTTTCCGGCCGTTCGTCCCCGCCGCACTTTGTTTCCTCACGGCTTTCGGGAATGTCGGTTGTCGGTTTTCCGTTACAGACGGGGGCGCGAACGGCTCGATCATCGGAACGCTGTCAGTACCGACCATGTAATCAGGAGGCACTGTATAGGTGCGTTTAAGGATCTTCCATCGTCCTTGCCCAACAGTATTTTATGTGGGTATACAAAAATTAAACCTGTAAAAATCTGGTGATTTTTTTGAACTATGAAGAAGCGCTGAACTGTATTCACGCCTGCGGAAAATTCACACTGCCGGCAGGGTTGGGCCGCATGAACACCTTACTTGAAAAACTCGGCGATCCGCAAAAGGAACTGCCGGTCGTGCATATCGCCGGCACCAACGGAAAGGGCTCGACCGCCGCGTTCTGTGCCGCCGCGTTCCGTGCGGCAGGGTTGAAAACGGGGCTGTTTGTTTCGCCGTTCGTGCTTGATTTTTGCGAGCGGATACAAGTCGACGGAAAATTCATTCCGCGGGAAAAACTGGCGGCTTTGACCGAACAGGTCCGAGGTACCGGCGTTACGGTCAATGAATTTGAAATGATCACGGCGATCGGTTTTTTGTACTTCCGTTCGGAAAAATGTGACGTCGTGGTGTTGGAAACGGGACTTGGCGGCAGACTGGACGCCACCAACACCGCCACCGACTTGCGGGTTTCGGTCATTACGAAAATCGGGCTGGATCATACGGCGGTTTTAGGGGATACCATCCAAAAAATCACCGCTGAAAAATGCGGTATCATCAAAAACAGCGTAACGGTGACCAATCCCTGTCAGGAGCCGTCCGTATTGGAGCAGATCCGCCGATCTTCAAAAGAACTGATCGTTCCGGATCTTTCGCAGTTAAGCGCGGTGCGGTGTGATCTGCTCGGCAATTCGTTTTGTTATCGCGGAGTGCCGTATACAACCAACCTGGGCGGGGAATATCAGATCGAAAACGCGCTGACCGCCATCGAGACGGTAAAGGCAAGCGGCTTCGGCGTTTCGGCGGAAGAATTGCGAAAAGGTCTGGAAAGCGCGGTCTTTCCCGCCCGGTTAGAGGTTTTGTCACGCAAGCCGCTGGTCGTGCTGGACGGGGCGCATAACCCCGACGGTGCCGGCGCGCTGGTAAAGGCCATGCGTCCGTATGCCGGGAAGATCCATGCCGTCGTCGGAATGATGCGCGATAAAAACGTGCGCGGCTTTCTGGAAACGGTACTGCCGCTTTGCGAGTGTGTGACAGCCGTTCCGGCGTGCGACCTGCCGCGCGCAATGCCGGCGGCGGAACTGGCGGAACTGTCCCGGACGTTCTGTGCCGACGTGCGTGTCGAAACCGATCTTGCGCGGGCGCTTTCGGCGACAAAAGAGCCGGTTTTCATTTTCGGTTCGCTGTATCTGGCGTCGCAGGTCAAACAACTGCAAAAAGACCGGAAAATCCCCTTGATCTGACAAGTGAATATGACAGAATTTACGCGAAGATTCCCTTACAATAGGGTAGGAATCTTCGCGTTTTTGTTTGGAGGAAAAGAAAATGCCAGTAGAATTAAACAGGACCGGCGAAGTATTGACGGTCTGCCTTTCGGGAGAAATCGACCACCATACCGCCCGTCAGATGCGGCAGGTAGTGGATGAGGCCATCGAACTGAATATGCCCACACTCGTGGTGCTGGATTTTTCGGGGGTCGGATTCATGGACAGCAGCGGCATCGGCTTCATTATGGGACGCTACCGTAATTTAGTGCGTATCGGCGCCGCTTTGCACATAACCGGCGCGCCGCCGGCGATCAGCAAAATGATGAAACTGGCGGGAATAGAAAAACTGACGCCGCTGCCGGATACGGAAAAGGAGAAAACAAAATGAATATCATCAATCGTTTCAGCATGAATTTTTCGGCACGCTCGGCAAACGAAAACTTTGCCCGTGCCGCCGTCGCGGCGTTCGCGGCGCAGCTGGACCCTACGTTAGAGGAAATCAACGATATCAAGACCGCCGTGTCCGAAGCGGTGACTAACTGTATCGTCCACGCCTACGGGGAACAGACCGGAAAGGTTTACATAATCTGTGCGATCAGCGATCAGCACGACCTGCGTATCAGCGTACGGGATACGGGCTGCGGCATTGAAAACGTCGACCGCGCCATGGAACCGCTTTTCTCGACAGTCGGCGGCGAACGTGCCGGATTGGGATTCGCGGTCATGCAAAGTTTTATGGATTCGCTGAAAGTGCGCTCGCTGCCGGGCAGGGGAACGACCGTTACCATGTCCAAAAAGATCCGGTCGCGGTACGGTGTCCGTGGTTAAAGACGAGCGTGCGCGGGAACGGTTCGTGGCGGACAACCTGCCGCTGGTGCATTCGTTATGCCGCCGGTTTACGGGGCGCGGTATCGAATATGACGATCTTTACGGTGCCGGTTGTCTGGGTCTTGTCAAGGCGACTGACGCTTTTGACGAAAGCCGTGGACTGTGCTTTTCGACCTATGCCGTTCCGGTGATTTTGGGCGAGATCAAGCGCCTTTTCCGGGACGGCGGCGCGGTAAAGGTTTCCCGCTCGCTGAAAGAACTGTCGCTGAAAGTCACCCGTGTCGGCGAAGCACTTTCGGTGCGGTTGGGCAGAGAACCGACGGTCGGGGAAATCGCCGCCGAACTGTCGGTCGATATCGAGTCGGTGACCGAAGCGCTGTGCGTTTCCCGTTCGGTGGTATCGCTGACGCGTGAAACGGAAACCGGCACGGGGGAGTATGATCTTCCGACTGAACCGCTGGAAGAAACGCTCGGTGACCGTCTGCTTCTTTCGTCGGCGTTCACGGTGCTGGACGGACGGGAACGGCAGATCGTTTCCTGCCGCTATTTCCACGGGCTGACGCAAAGCAAGACGGCGGCGCTGATGGGAATGTCGCAGGTACAGGTTTCCCGTGCCGAACGAAAGATTCTGCAAAAACTGAAAACCGCCATGAAAGAATAAACCCACGGAAGTCCGGATATGGACCTCCGTGGGCGATCGGTTTTATTTTTTTATCAGATCTTGACTGCGGCCAGGATCTGTTCTTTGATCTGCAGCATTCCGGTTTCGTTGGGATGACCGTTCTGCTTTTCGATCTCTTTCAGCACAACGTATTCGGTGCCGAAACGTTCGCAGATATCCGCCATGCCCTGCATGACTTCTTCTTTCAGATCACAGTTGATCAGGGTAATGACCCGAACGGACGGGTTCTGCTTTTTTAAGTAATCCTGCAAAAAGCAGAACGCGGGGAAAAATTGCCGCAGATCGGCATCGGTCCAGTCGGCGTACTTTTCTTCACCTAACGGGGAATTCGCCCAACTGTCGTTGGTGCCGCCGAAAACGAAGACGGTATCCACGGTCTGTCCGCCGCACTGACCGTCGCGAAGATAGGTTTGGATGCGGTTGACAAACGCCGAATCCGGGCAGTAACTGTTGTCGTACCCCGTCAGACAAACGGTGGAACCCGACCAGCTGTTGTTCATGACAAGCGCGGCGTTCGTTTCAGCCAGCAAAGCGCCCCACCAGGTTTTTTCGGGGGAGCGGACGCCGCCGGATTCAGCGGAAGTGCACGGGTAATAATAAGGGGGATATCCTTCCGGAATACAACCGTCGTAGGTCGAATAACTGTCCCCTAAAATAAACACGTTTCCGAAACTCATTTTTCTCAATCCTTTACGCTGTTTTTACTTAACATTTACTATATCACAGCCGACCGGAAAATTCAATATTTTACCGGGATTATTTCAGCGTTCTGCCGCGTTTCAAACTGGTGTTGCCGAACCGCTCCCGTACCGATTCAATGGACCGCTCGATTTTTTCGGCGCGTTCATCGACGGTATGCTCCCCGAAAAAGTCCTGCTGTACGGCAAAATCGCCCGTTTTGAAGTTGGAAATACGCAATCCAACCGAACGCAGCGGAAGATCCCAGCGGTAATTTTCCCGGAACAGCGCGATCCCTTTTTTGGCGATCTCCATCGGTGTGTTCAGCGGAATATTGAGCGCCCGGCTGAACTCCTGTATTTTCAGCGCCGTGTTTCGGGTATGG
>JAZUFP010000002.1:0-3165 GCA_045640765.1 Acutalibacteraceae bacterium | reverse complement strand
CTGCGAGACCGAATATATCGATCCGACCGGCCATGATTATGATACATGGTATACGGTCGATACACCGGCGGACTTTGAACACGCCGGCACAAAATCCCGCCACTGCAAAAACTGTGACGCTGTGACCGACGTGACGGAAATTCCGATCTTGCGGCAAACGCAGGGCGATATCGGTGAAACGGCGGAATGGTCGTTTGATAAGAACACCGGAACGGTAACGGTAGCGGGCAGCGGCTGCCTTTCCGTGGACGGCGCGTCGCCCTTTACCGATATGTCGGGCGTGATCACCTCAGTCGTTGTCGGCGACGGTGTGACCGAACTGGATGCCGGTATTTTTGCCGGTCTGACCAATCTGCAAACGGTGGTTTTGCCCGACAGCGTGGAATATATCGGCAGCGGTGCGTTTGCCGATTGTAAAAATCTTGAAACGGTGGATCTTCCGACCGAACTGCTGGAAATCGGGGAAGACGCCTTTGCCGGTTGTGCCGCGCTGAAAACGGTGGATTCCGCTGTGGTATATGTCGGTAAAAACGCCTTTTCCGGCTGTACTGATCTGGCATCGGTCCGGTTTGACAGCGCGATTTATGTGGACACTGACGCCTTTGCCGGCTGTACGTCTCTGCGGCAGGCGTCCTTCGGAAATATGCTTTCCTGCCTGGACGACCGTGCTTTCGCCGGTTGTTCCGCGCTTACTGCGCTGGAAATTCCGCAGACCATTGACTATATTTCCGAAAATACGTTTGCGGGCTGTGACCGGCTGCATCTTTGGTACGGTGCGGAGGACAGTGTACCCCAAGCCATTCTGAACAGCGGCATCGTTTGTTTCTACGGGGATGTCGACGCCGACGGAACGGTAGACGCCGCGGATGCCGTTGCGATGAAACGGCTGATTTTAGCGTCACCTGAATCAGCGGGAATCGCGGCGGATGTCAATTTTGACGGTACGGTGGATATCAGCGGTCTGGTACATCTGAAAAAATACCTGGCAGGAGCGATCCCGGCGCCGGTGCCGCCTGTGGCACCGGCGGGGTAAGGTTCGGGAAAGGGGAGAAAAGAAATGCTTAAAAAATATTTATCGTGTTTTCTTTGTATCGTTTTAATGGTCGTCTGCTTTTCGGTCAGCGGTCCTTTTGTAAGCGCCGTGACCTATTCCGGTCCTTGCGGCACAAACTTAACATGGAGTTATAACACCTCCACCGCCACCCTGACCATATCCGGCACCGGGGCAATGACGAATTATAGTTATGGTTCCTATAACGGAATGTCTGTCACCACCGCGCCGTGGAGGCAATATTACAATACCATGAAAACCGTCACGATCCCGGACAGCGTATGGAGTATCGGCGATTCTGCGTTTTATGGTTGCACGGGACTGACCAGTATCACGATTCCGTCCGGCGTAACGAGTATCGGCGATCGGGCGTTTGATTATTGCTATAAACTTGTCGAAGTGATCAACCATTCGTCGCTGAACATTAAAGCCGGCAGTTCCTCGAACGGTTATGTTGCCAATTATGCCAAAGAGGTGCATAACGGTACCGCCAGTAAAATTGTTGACCAAAACGGGTATTTGTTCTATACCTATGCTGGCATCAATTACTTATTGGGTTATATCGGCACCGAAACGGCGTTGACCCTGCCGGAAAACTATAACGGGCAAAATTACGAAATCTATCAATATGCGTTTTATGATTGCACGGGACTGACCAGTGTCACGATCGGCAACAGCGTAACGAGTATCGGCGAGTATGCGTTTGAGTGGTGCACCCAACTGACAAGCGTTACGATCCCGGACAGCGTATGGAGTATCGGCGAGTATGCGTTTTGCGAATGCACGGGACTGACAAGTATCACGATCCCGGACAGCGTAACGAGTATCGGTAGAGGGGCGTTTTATTATTGCACGGGACTGACCAGTATTACGATCCCGGACAGCGTGACGAGTATCGGCTATGAAGCGTTTTATTATTGCACGGGACTGACCAGTATCACGATTCCGTCCGGCGTAACGAGTATCGGTAGTGAGGCGTTTTTCAGGTGCAAGGGACTGACAAGTATCACGATCCCGGACAGCGTAACGAGTATCGGCTATGCAGCGTTTGAAGACTGCACGGGACTGACCAGTATCACGATTCCGTCCAGCGTAACGAGTATCGGCATTTGGGCGTTTAGAAGTTGCACGGGACTGACCAGTATCACGATTCCGTCCGGCGTAACGAGTATCGGCTATGAAGCGTTTGACAGCTGTTATAATCTGACCATTTCATGTTATCTCGGCAGTGCCGCCATGAATTACGCGATCGAAAATAATATTTCGTATATTCTTATAGGGGAAATTACCGGCATTTCTTTGAAAACCCTGCCGGACAAAACGATATACCCTGTCTTTGGAACTTTGAACACAAGCGGTTTGACGCTGACGGTTTCTGTTGACAACGGCACTTCCGGTGATGTTACGACCGGTTATGAAATCGGTGGTTATGATTTTTCCACCGCCGGTGTTAAGACGATCACGGTGTCTTTTATGGGCTTTTCTACGACCTTTTCCGTAACGGTCGACGCGAATTTGGTAGAGTATCCCGAATCGGATCATCCTTATGCCAACAGTACCAACAAAACGTGGAATTATTCCCATAAAACGGCCGCCGACAGTCTGGAAATCACCTTTTCGAATGACACCGAAACCGAAAGCGGATATGACTATATCTATATTTATGACGGCAACGGCAGTCAGATCGGTAGATACAGCGGCACACAGCTTGCCGGTGAAACCGTGACCGTTCCCGGAAACAGTTTTTCCATTAAACTGACCTCTGACGGCAGTGTTCAGAAAAAAGGTTTTATTATTACAAATATCAAGGCAAATACCGCCACCCACGTTCATAATTATGTAAGCGCTGTTACACCGCCGACCTGCACCGAACGTGGTTACACCACCCACACCTGCGAATGCGGCGACAGCTACGTGGATTCGTACGTGGATGCCACGGGACACAGTTTCGGCGCGTGGACGACCGTGACGGCGGCGACCTGTACCACAGACGGCTTGAAAAAACGAGTTTGCGCCTGTGGCGAAGAAGAAACCGAAACGATCCCGGCAACGGGTCACAGTTATACGTCTGTCGTAACCGATCCGACCTGCACTGAACGTGGTTACACCACCCA
>JAZUFP010000001.1:0-3070 GCA_045640765.1 Acutalibacteraceae bacterium | reverse complement strand
CGCTTGGCCTCCGACTTACTGCGCCACGGCTTGTGGAAAATATCGAATTCGGGTCGGAATTCCGGGAAATTACTGATTTCAACACCGGTCTTGTAATATTCCTGCACATCTTCACAAACTGCGGCAATCTGCATACAGAATTCATCCAACTGCCGAGAAGAATGCATCCCGACCATAAAAGGCGACAACACCAGTTTTCTGCCGATTGGATTCATCCATTTTTCAGGAATATCATTGGGATAAAGCAGTCCCATGATCGCGCCCGTTGTCGCACCGTTGCAATCAGTATCGTACCCGCAGTTGACGGCAATACAGATCGAACGCCCAAAATCTCCTTTGCCGTAAAACAGACCGAGCATGACAAACGGAATATTGACACACACATCTGTAAAATTCTGTACGGCGTATTTTTCGATGATTTTCCGGCGGACATAGTGATAATCCGACGAAGAATCAATCCATTTTTTCGTATCGGCCATGGCAGCGTAAAAGCGCCCGTTGCGATCAACATACCGCAGTGCTTTTTTGAAAATCTGCTCGATATCTTTCTCCATATAACACAGACTTTCAAAAGCGGCCAGAAAACGGGTGGCGTCCACCCCGTCATCTGAATGGTCAACACTGGCATCCTGCGTGGCAAAAAATGCCGCCAGATCCGGATTGGCCGGTGCCAGGCCGGCCCAGATCTCAGTGCGGATCGCCGCGCCGTAACCGGCGGTAAACTTGTTATTGAACCGTCCGGTCAGCGGTGCGTGCAGTCCGTGACGCAGATTTCGCTGGGCTACCCCGTATTCATCCCAAACACTGCGGATGTGGGTCAGCCAACCTTCTTCCAAAATTTTGGAACGGATCGGCAGGCCGAAGCGTCGAATACACTCCAGCCAGACGACCTGTAAATCAATATCATCGTTGCCGACCATTTTTTCGGGAACAGGGTCGTAAAAAGACAGATTCAATTCAGTAGTTTTGCCTTCATACGGCATTCCGAGTGTTCCGCCAATGCTTTTACCGTAAAAGCAATTCAGCAACTTATTGTAATAATGAGCAAATAGCAATGTTTTTCTCTACCTCGTTAACCAACCTGCCAGACGGCGATACCGCCTGCGCCAATCGTGCCTTCCAAAACATTTTTGGAAGAAGCTGTGCCCATTTTATTGTTTACCGTATCGAAAGTGGCCACCGACATTGCTTTTTTCAGCGTTATGGTCGCCGTGCAAGATGCCTGATAATCCTTATTGACCGCTACGACATAGTACTTGGTTCCGGACTGGAAGACACCAACGATCAGGCCGGCTGTCTTGCTGCTGGAAGCAATATTGGACAGGATCGCCGAAGCGGTCGGTTTGCCGTTCGGCGCCGCATCGATAAAGTACAGGGATGCTTGCGAAGCCGAAATATCGTTGTGGTACAGTTCGATCGGTTTGCTGTGGAATATCAGTTGTCCGGCATGGAGTGATTTCTTGTTTTCGGCGGCAATACCGTCGTAATACTTGCCCTTGACAACCTTACCGGAAGTAACAAGAGAAGTACCCAGTGCTTCCTGTGCAGTGAACAGGCTAACGTTAGAAGCGCCGTAAGCAATCGCCGCATTGACCTGAACAGCAATCCGTTCGGGGGTCATTTCGCCAACCGCACCGGTATTCCAATCCCACTGTGCCGCGACCGCCTGCCAGAATTCACAATTGTTCTTGATAGCCGATTTACGTAGATAACCCATATCACGATAGAACTGACTGGTCTTCATCTGAACATTGATACCGAACTGGTTGAAGGGATAGAAGTCATCCGAAACGATTTGCGGTTTGACCTTTTTCACAAACGCATCCACATATTCGTTGTAGGGATTCTTATCGCTCGTCCAGGTATACGAGCCGTAACTCGGCAGCAGGCAGGTATAGGTTGCGGCTGTTTTGTCATACTTGGTCACCATTTGCGACAGCTTGCGAACTTTCCACATTTTATCAATTGCCGGCTCATCCCAAATATAGTAACCGATTGCGTGCTTTTTGTTCGTATAGGTTCCGACAACTTTTTTGATGCTCGATTCATCAATCATCGCTGCCCCATTCAATACGCCTTCCACATCGACCGTATAATCCAGATTGATACTTTCACAAACGGCAGCAATTTCTTTCATACGGCTTTCGGTTGCGTACGGATGAACCAAATTGATATTCGCACCCTTAATCAGTTTATATAAAGTCGCATCATGCGCTTTATCAGAATGACCGTGGTGCGTAAATGTAGCAAGGTAGAATTTCGGCTGTTTCCAGGCAGACGTATAATTGGTATCTTTTCCGTCATCACGATAATTGAGATCCATCCCTTTTTCCGTGTAATAGGCGCGAACATTTGAGAAAGTGGCCGTGCCGGTAGCACAATAGAAACCCATAATATTGGTCAAATTGATAAAACGTGATTCTTTGCCGTCATACTTTCTCTTGGCAAACAAATCGCCGGTGCCGATATCGCGGGGACCTTTTTCGGGGGTCATGCCGTTATTCAGATCCGCATTATCAATATACAGTTCTCCATCGACCCAAACAGAGGCATAGCCCGGCTTGGTCAAAATAATCACATCATGTTCTTTGCCGGCTTTCCAGTCCAATTTTTTCGGAGAAACGACATAGCGGAATTCAATGTTAACAAACTGATTCGGGTAGTTTGGATCAAAAGTCCCCACCGGTGTACAGTCATAAATCCGAACTTCGTCATTCAGCGCCAAATACATGTGATCCCACTCGCTGTTGCCCTTAAAGAGGATACGAGCAAGAGTATCGTTAGTATCCGGCTTGACTTTACAGCGAATTACGTATGACTGCTGCGGATCCATAAAGACACCGCCGGCATACGCGGGACCGCCCGGAGCCATAACGGTAAATGTTCTTTTATCATCCGACATCGTTTCCTTGCAGTCATAAAAGACTACGGGGCCGGAGCACTCTTCCATAAAGTTATACCAGCCGTCCGGTGCTTCATAAGGCTTTTCGTTGCTCTTTTGCGTCGAAGAACTATCAGATTTTCCGTTTGATTTTTCTTCGGTAGTACCACCATCAGTTTTCTTCTGACT